>PKZR01000366.1:132-7159 GCA_003133815.1 Limisphaerales bacterium
GTGATTCCGCTCGGCGAACAAAAGTTCAAGAATCATCCGGCGATATTTCCGCAGCCGTTCGCTGTCGGTCTTGATGTCCATGCCTTCGGCGACTTTCGTCGTGCAGGCCGGCAGCAGTTTCGGAGTGCCGGTGATTTCCACGATGCACAGCCGGCACGCGCCGACGTCATAAACGCCTTCGAGATGGCACAGCGTAGGGATTTTGATGCCGGCCTCGGTCGCGGCCTGCAACACGGTTGCGCCTTCCTCGGCGGTAATCTGGTTGCCGTCAATGGTCAATGTTTTGGCAGCCATAAAATTATTTCGTCGCAAGTTCTGTGGGTTTCGCCGCGCCATTGGAATTCGGGCCAAACGGATCGGGTTGCAGCAGCGCCTCGTATTCCTTGCGGAAAAATTTCAGCGTGCTGATCACCGGATTTGGCGCGGTCTGCCCGAGCCCGCACAGGCTGGTGTTTTTCACCATGTCGCAAAGTTCTTCGAGCTTCGCGAGGTCGCGCGCCGTGGCTTTGCGTTGCGTGATTTTTTCGAGCAGGTTAAACATCTGCACCGTGCCGGCGCGGCAGGGAATGCATTTGCCGCAGGATTCTTCCATGCAGAATTCCATGTAAAACTTGGCGATCTCCACCATGTTCGTGCTGTCGTCCATAACGACCATACCGCCGGAACCCATGATGGAACCGAGTTTCGTGAGCGATTCGTAATCCACCGGCGTGTCGAGATAGTCCGCCGGAATGCAACCGCCCGAAGGCCCGCCGGTCTGCACGGATTTGACCTCGCGGCCATCGGGCGCGCCGCCGCCCATTTCCATGATGATCTGACGCAGCGGAATGCCCATCGGCACTTCGATCAGTCCGTTGTTTTTGATTTTTCCAGTGAGCGCAAAAACTTTCGTGCCCTTGCTTTTTTCCGTGCCGATGCCGGCATACCAAGCGCCGCCGCGATTGATGATCGCGGAGATGTTCGCAAAAGTTTCGACGTTGTTGATCAATGTCGGGCAGCCCCACAATCCGCTTTCCGCTGGGAACGGCGGGCGCGGACGCGGCGTGCCGCGCTTGCCTTCGACCGATGCCATGAGCGCCGTTTCTTCGCCGCACACAAACGCACCGGCACCAATGCGGATGTCCACATTGAAATTAGACGGTGTTTCAAAAATTCCCGCGCCGAGCAAGCCAAGCTGTTTGGCCTGCTTGATCGCAATTTGCAAACGTGAAATGGCGAGCGGATATTCAGCGCGCACATATAAATATCCTTGGTCCGCGCCGACGGCGTAGGCGGCAATCGCCATGCCCTCGAGCACGAGATGCGGATCGCTTTCCAAAACGCTGCGGTCCATGAAGGCGCCGGGATCGCCTTCGTCGCCGTTGCAGACAATATACTTTTTGGCGCCGGGCGATTTGGCAACCGTTCCCCATTTCAGACCGGTTGGAAACCCGGCGCCACCGCGACCGCGCAGACCGCTCTTCGTGACTTCTTCGACAACTTGCGGCGGTTTCAATTCGGTGAGCGCGTGATGCAATGCCGTGTAACCACCAATGGCGATGTAATCTTCGATGCGCTCCGGATCAATGATGCCGCCGTTGGCGCGGACGATGTGCATCTGCTTCGCAAAAAACGGATGCTTCGGATCTCCGCGTTGCACGTCGCATTTATTTCCCTTCAGTGCGCCGATGATTCTCGGCGCATCTTCGGGCTTAACAAATTCCCAAAGCCCATGCTCGCCATTTTGATCCACGCCGACCAGTGGCCCTTGCCCGCAGAATCCCATACAACCGACGCGGCGAACTTCGACATCCGCATCCAAGCCTTGCGCCTTGGCCTCGGCTTCAAGATTTTTTTTGATCACGTCGGCCTGCGAGGACATGCAGCCCGCCGACATGCAGGTGCGCACGATAATTTTTTTGCGAGAGCTTTTGTGTTTCTCCGCAATTCCATTGAGATCGTCCAATTGCATAATTAAATCCAGATTTTGATTTTTTCGAGCGCGGACTCGATTGTCTGTTTTGGCGAGACATGGCCGTCATAGGTGACGGCCGGCGCAATGCCACATGCACCGATGCAGCGCGCGGTGAGGAGGGAAAGTTTGTTGTCCGCCGTCGTTCCGCCGGACTTGATTTTATATTTTTCTTGAATGCCACTGATAATTTTATCCGCGCCCTTTACATAACACGCCGTGCCGAGACAGACGACGCAGGTGTGTTCGCCCTGCGGCTTGAGCTGGAAGAAATGATAAAAGGTCGCGACGCCATAGACGCGGCTCGGCGGCAACTTAAGCTTTGCGGAAATGAAGAGCAGCAAGTCATCTTCGAGGTAGCCGAACAGTTCCTGCGCCTTGTGCAGCACTTCAATCAAGGCATCCTGCCGGAACTGGTGTTTCTTCATGTGAACTTCCAGAATTTTAAAACGTTTGTCACCGCTGGCATGATCCAGCACGGACTGCAATCGCGTTTTGGGAGGCACTGCAAGCGTTGTGTTCATACAATTTTTTGATCTAAAAATTTCGGGCGATTTCGATCGCTGTTGAAACTCTAATCAGATCAACGCGCCAAAACTTTCCATAAATTGGCAAAGGTTAACCCTGGATTGCCTTTATTTTGTTTCCGATTACGGCAAATATTTTTTAAAAACCACCGCATTTTATATTGACATAAAACCGCTACAATTATATCGTTATAAAAATAACGATACAAAAAGAGCGATACGACGCGTGCTAAACCGTGGAATCGCCGGAAAGAGCAAATGAAAAACGCAACAACAATTGAGGGACTCGAAACCGCCATCAAAACCGCCTCGCAGGCCCAGCAACTCTATGCACAGTTTGATCAATCCCGTGTGGACGAAATTTTCCGGCGCGCGGCTTTTGCGGCGAACGGAGCACGGATCGACCTAGCCCGACTGGCTGCCAACGAAACCGGAATGGGCGTGTTCGAGGACAAAGTCATTAAGAACCATTTCGCAGCCGAATACGTCTATAATAAATACAAGGATACTCCCACATGCGGTGTCATTGAGCGCGACATTTCTTTTGGCATCGAAAAAATCGCCGAGCCTGTTGGATTGCTTGCGGGCATTATTCCGGTGACAAATCCGACGGCGACAACAATATTCAAGGCGCTGCTTGCATTGAAAACGCGCAACGGAATTTTATTTTCACCGCATCCTCGGGCGGTGAAATGCACGGCGGAGGCGGTGCGAGTGATTAACATTGCGGCGGTCGAAGGAGGCGCTCCGTCAGGTTTGATTGCGTGCATTGGCAAGCCCGGCCTCGAACTCTCGCAGTATTTGATGCAGCATCCGAAAACAAGTCTGATTCTGGCGACAGGCGGTGCAGGCATTGTTAAAGCCGCCTATTCTTCGGGCAAACCTGCCATCGGGGTAGGTGCGGGCAATACGCCAGCAATCATTGGCGAATCGGCCGATGTGCGGATGGCGGTAAGCTCGATTTTGATGAGCAAGACATTTGACAACGGCGTTATTTGCGCGTCGGAACAAGCTGTCATTGTAGTTCGCAGCATTTATGAAGTTGTGCGCCAGGAATTCACCTCGCGCGGCGCTGTCATACTTAATGATGGCCAAAAAAGGAAGCTGGCACCGCTGATCTTGAAAAACGGGGTTATCAACTCGGCCATCGTAGGCCAGTCTGCTGAAAAAATTGCGACAATGGCAGGTTTCAAAGTTCCGCCAATGACCAAAGTGCTCATTGCCGAAGTGGAAAAAATCGGCAAGGAAGAACCTTTTTCCACTGAAAAGCTGTCGCCGATACTCGCACTTTACGTGGCGGAAAATTTTACGCAAGCAATGGACAAGGCTCAGGCACTGGTGGAATTTGGCGGCACCGGTCACACGGCGGTCCTTTACATTGATCCGGCACGGCGGGATCAGATTGAAGCTTTCGGCGCGCGCCTCAAAACTGGCCGTTTACTCGTGAACATGCCGAGTTCGCAAGGCGCCATCGGCGACATATATAACTTCCGTCTGGAGCCATCGCTCACTCTGGGTTGCGGAAGCTGGGGCGGAAATTCAGTCAGTGAAAATGTCGGCGTCAAACATTTGTTAAACATCAAAACCATGGCGGAAAGGCGGGAAAACATGCTTTGGTTCAAAGTTCCGCCGAAAATTTATATCAAGGCGGGAGCACTGCCGCTGGCCTTGCGGGACTTGAAGGGCCACAAACGCGCGTTCATTGTCACGGACAAACCATTGTTTGATTTGAATTTTACCGATCGCGTGACACATGTGCTTGATGAATTGAATATCGACCACGAAATTTTTTCAGACGTGGAACCCGATCCGTCTCTGACGACCATGCGGCGCGGGCTGGCAGTGATGAACAAGTTCAATCCTGATGTGATCATCGCTTTGGGCGGTGGTTCGCCAATGGACGCCGCCAAAATCATGCGGTTGATGTATGAGTATCCAGAAGTTGAATTTGAAGGGCTGGCAATGCGGTTCATGGACATTCGCAAACGGATTTACGAATTCCCAAAACTCGGACGCAAGGCGGAGATGGTCGCGATTCCCACCACTTCAGGCACCGGCTCGGAAGTCACGCCGTTTGCGGTCGTAACCGATGACCGCACGGGCATGAAATATCCAATCGCAGATTATGAACTGACGCCGGACATGGCGATTGTAGATTCGGAGCTGGTGCTGGCGTTGCCGCGGAATCTCACGGCGTTTTCGGGCATTGACGCGTTGACGCATGCAATTGAAGCCATGGTGTCGGTTCTCTCAACGGAATATACAAATGCAATGGCTCTCGAAGCGACTCGGTTGCTGTTCAAATATCTGCCTCATGCCTATCAAAAAGGCGCGGCGGATCCTCTGGCTCGCGAAAAGGTGCATCACGCTGGCACTATGGCGGGCATGGCGTTTGCAAATTCATTCCTCGGCATCTGTCATTCGATGGCGCACAAGCTCGGCGCAACCTTTCATTTGCCACATGGTTTGGCGAATGCGCTCTTGATAAATCAGGTCATCCGCTATAATGCTTCGGACGTGCCCTTCAAGCAGACAAGTTTTCCGCAATACACATATCCCACCGCCAAGGCGCGGTATGCGCGCATCGCGGATCATCTTGGGCTTGGCGGCAAAACGCCTGATGAAAAAGTTGAAACTTTGATGGCAGCCATCGCCAAGCTCAAAAAGGAAATCGGACTGCCCGGATCCATCCAGGAAGCCGGCATAGCGCACAATGAATTTCTGGCGCAATTGGACAAGATGTCTGCGGACGCGTTCGACGATCAATGCACAGGCGCAAACCCACGGTATCCGCTTATTGCGGAAATCAAGGAATTGTTCCTGCATGCCTATGAAGGGAAAAATTGATTCGAAAAATTCCAAAAAATCCGTGACTTTGGAAATTGAGCAATCGCGGCGTGCGGGCTTGTCGTGTGTCAAACGTTTGCCCGCGTATCTTCAGTTGCTCCGCATATTGCAGGCGGAAGGAAACGAATACGTCTCCGGCACCGTGCTTGCCAGTGTCCATCATCTTGAACCTGTCATTGTCCGGAAAGATCTGGCCATCACCGGCATTATCGGCACACCGCGAATCGGCTTTCGCGTCAACGAACTCATTGCCGCAATCGAACGTTTTCTCGGCTGGGACATTCAGACCAAGGCCATTCTTGTCGGTGCTGGAAATCTCGGCACCGCGTTGCTCGGTTATCGTGGCTTTGAAAATTTTGGACTCCAAATCGTTGCCGCTTTCGACCGTGATCCGCGCAAAGTCGGGCGATGGCTCAAAGGCCGTCGCGTGCAACCTCTGGAACAGCTCGTCAAATTTGCGCGCCGCAATCGCATTACCCTTGGTGTGCTCACCGTTCCGGGCGACGTCGCGCAGGAAGCGGCAAACTTAATGGCACGCGCTGGCATTCGGGGCATTTGGAATTTCACCCCTACCAAACTTGACGTGCCCGCCGACATCGTCACGCAAAAAGAAGATCTAGCCGAAGGTCTCGCTGTTCTCTCGCATCGTCTTCATTATTTGTCTCGAACCAAGGGACTCTGATTTTCTGCGGTGGCCGCCTGTTTTCCGCCGCTTTAATTAATTTTCCCTTCGGTAACACCCAAATCTCCAGGGCAAGAAACGAGAAGCGATTGACAATAAATGGGAAGATTGTTCTCGCCGCCTGCCTCAGATTTACGCTGCGGATTGCGTTGCAAAATAAAATAACTCTATGTCTAAAAAATCATCCATCTCTGGCAAATACGTTTATCTTTTTGGAAATAAACAAACCGACGGCGACGGCTCCATGAAGCCGCTGCTCGGCGGCAAGGGCGCGAACCTCGCCGAGATGACCCGCATCGGATTGCCCGTGCCTCCGGGCTTCACCATCACCACCGAGGTCTGCACTTATTTTTACGCGCACAAGAAAACTTATCCGAAGGAACTGCAATCGCAGATGGAAGCCGGCATCGCGAACATGGAAAAAATCATGGGCACGAAGTTCGGTTCGACCAGCGGGATGCCGTTGCTCGTCGCTGTTCGTTCAGGCGCGCGCGATTCGATGCCCGGCATGATGGACACGATTTTGAACCTCGGTCTCAACGACCAGTCCGTGGTCGCGCTCGCCGAGGCCACCAAGAATCCTCGCTTCGCGTGGGATTGCTACCGCCGTTTCATCCAGATGTATGGCGACGTTGTCATCGGTGTGCAGAAGCGCGCCAACGAGGACCACGAACCGTTTGAAACCGTCATCCACGAATTCAAACACGAGAAATACCACAAGGACATCGTTGATTCCGAGCTGACCGCCGAAGACCAGGCCGAACTCGTCAAGCGCTTCAAGGCGCTCGTCAAGGAACGCACCGGCAAGGATTTTCCCACGAGCCCTTGGGACCAGCTGCGTGGCGCCGCCGGTGCCGTGTTCGGTTCCTGGATGAACGACCGCGCCATCGTCTATCGCCGCAAGTATAACATCCCAGCCGAATGGGGCACCGCCGTCAACGTGCAGGCGATGGTCTTCGGCAACACCGGCGACAAGTCCGGTTCCGGTGTGGCGTTCACCCGCAATCCGGCGAACGGCAC
>PKZR01000034.1 GCA_003133815.1 Limisphaerales bacterium
ATCCAGTCCGTTATGTCCTTGGGGGAATTGTGGAGATCAAAAAGCCGTCCATTGACATCGTTTTTAATGATGGTGCCAACCCCTCCGACATTTCTGCCAATGCTCGGCACACCGAAAGCGCCCGCTTCGCAATATACCAATCCGTAGCATTCCGCCACGGAAGGAACTATTAAAAAATGCGTTTTATAAAACTCATCGAATATTTCCTGTTGCCCTTCGGAAGTTTTTTTTATGAAGCCACGCACAGTTACATAACCTGTATCTTCTTCTGATATGGCTGGGTTGCATCCAATAATGGTCAGATGAGCTGAAACTCCCAATTTTGCCAATGTCCGAACCACCTGCAACGCAACCGGGCCGCCCTTCCGTTCCCATTCAACTCCAATAAACAGCAAGCGTATTTGTTCAAAATTACGTGAATTTATGGCACGGATCACGTTCTCGCGGGCGGGCTGGTTCTCAAAATTGGCTCCAAATGGAACCACATGAACTTTTTCCGGGTTTGCTTTATAATCTCTGACGGCACTTGTCGCCGCCCAATCTGAGGAGAATACTGAGGCGGATGATCTTCTTATGGCGCTCTGTTGGATTTGGTCGCCGTTATGTCGGCTGGCTCTGCAGGAATTTTTAAAAGAAGGATAAGTGTCAAACAACAGCTTGTGAGTGTCATCCTCGATTGTAACCAATGGCAGTTTTCCGGGAAGAAAAGCCACTGGTATTGTCCCCGGGCATACAACAGCTTCAATGTCTTTGGAATTTGCCAGCCGTTTCCATGCTTCTCGGGAATAGTCTTTCGACACGATGACATCATGTTCCGACAGATAAAGTTTTCGCAGTATTTTTGTATAAAATCGCTGTTTCATCCTGAGCACCCTGTTGGTGAATGATGGCAAAAAAAGCGGGCCTATGAATTCCACTTCAATCCCGGATTGCACCAGCGATTGCCAGATGAAATATCCTAAACCAGACCAGTTGCGGACATCTTTTGCATCATAAGTGGTGACGTAGGCTATTTTCATATTGTTTCCTCCGGTTAAGTTTTGGGTTCGGCATCTTTTTATTTCCCCTGTTCTATTTGAGAAACATAGAACATCTGTTTTGAATCCGGTGTGACTCCGTCCGATTTTTGTTGTAATAAAACAAAAGCGGATTTCAACAAACGTTTTGTGCAGCGACTGGAAAACTACCTAAAATTGGAATTATTTCGATGACTGTCTGAAATTCTCCTTTAATTCCTTGATTGCCCGGTTCATTCCGGCTTCGTAGGCTTCGTCTATCCGTCGCTTCATAGTTGGGATAAAAAGCCGTCTGTAAAAGTTCACAAACCGGTCTATGCGGGAAGGCTGCACTGTTTTAATGCCTCGCAGGGCGTCCAAAATAACCATGGAATAACCGCATCCTTCATTGAGGCGGAGAATGTAATCATCATTCACCCGTCCTTTTGGCATCAGGTGATGCAATTTAAGGCTGACAAATCGCCCCAGTCCGAGCCCAGAATCGCAGGCAACATAGGCCATGTCAAAATCCTCGCACGCGCTTAACCCGGAACCTTTGCGCCCCAGGCTTTGCCGCAGTGGATCGCTGCCTGCGAGTTCCGCATACTTTAGCGCCACTTTGCGACGGACACAGATTCCTGCGCCTATCGGCACGGTGGCGCGGTCATAATTATTTGACCACACGTCCCGTTTCAATGTGCTGGTCCAAAACTCCCGCTTCCATTCTTCTTTTGGATCGCCGCCTTCAAATTCCGGAAACTGCTGTCCGCCCCAGGCCCCAATAACAGGCCACACTTCGGCAATCTGGAGACATTCCGCCAAATAGTCTGGAAAAAGCACATTGTCATCATCAACAAACACCAGAATGTCTGTTTTGGCCCCATGGATGCCACGCATCCTTGCATGTGTCAGGCCAAGTTGCGCTTCGATAACATGACGTGCATTCGGATGCCACGACAAATCCGTCTTGTCGTTCAAAGGTTCCTGCGATGCATTGTCAACGAGCAGCAACTCCCACTTTTCCTTGGGCAGTGTTTGGGCATTGAGTGCGTCCAGGGTCCGTTTCAGATAGTCTGGCCGTGGATTGTGGGCACAGATGATGACAGATAGCTCCATATAAATTCAGAATTTAGAAAACAGAAATTAATTTCAACTCTATATTTTTCCGGTTTCTAATTTTGGTTCGTTGATGTCGGACATGCCCTCAAATTGTTTTCTTTGGGATAATTTTCCTGATCGCGCGCCGGGCAGGCGCAGTGCCAACGCGAAACCAGTGCTTCAGCAGCCTGAAATGGATCGAGCAGCCCAATGGCCAGAGCCATGCACGGGCGGGTGGCGCAGATGGATCACTTTCCTCAATGTCCTTCCAATGTTGTTTTTTTACGTCCAGAAGATTTTCAAATGCCACCGTCAGAGCATCGCAAATTTTTTTCCGGCTGACACCTTGCGGCGGTTTGGCAAGCAACGCCGTGAGATACTCCAGATGTGCCAGATGGTTGCGACCCGGGTGTTTTAGTTGCGTGTAAGTATATCCTTGGGGATTTGCGTTATAAACGGTCAGGGGTATTTTGTCATAAATAAATGTTCCGCGCCCGGCAATATAGGTCCACAGCAGCCAGTCCTCAATTTGAAACGCAAGGGAATGGGGAAGGTCGGTAAAATGAAGAGCTCTTCGGCGACAGACAACCGTGGAGTTGCAGATATGACAACCCAGTAAAAAATTTCCAAAGCCCAGGCAATCATATTCAAAAATTCCGTCAGGCATTGGAAAAGTAAATGGTCCTTGATCTTCAGCACCTGGAATGGAAGAAAAGACGATGGTTCCATGAACGAGAACGGCCTCCGGGAGTTTCTCCAAAATCGCGACATGCCTCGTAAACTTGTCCGGAAGATAGTAATCGTCCGC
>PKZR01000063.1 GCA_003133815.1 Limisphaerales bacterium
CACTCCAAAATTAAATACCGTTGCTCCCATTCCCATGGGAGAGTGTGGCGTCCGGCCTTTGGCGGGAAACATGGGATTTGGCAAAGGTGAAGTCGGGGCAAAACTTCTCCGCATTGGCCGGATCTTTCATCCATTCATTGAACTCCTCAGGCGACAGAAGGCCGTCATCAGGTTTCTCTGGATCGGAGCTTTGTTGCCCGGGATTCATTTTAAAATTAAATGCTTTGTCCAAGGCCCCGAAAGTAAAGCGCAAGTTTCGGCTTGCCGGCCATCACGTTGCTGCAAATAAAAATTCTCGACACGGTTTGGAAATGGGCTGATTCTTGCCGCCTTTGGAGAATCCGATTATCAAAGCTCCCATCATCCCAACCAATCCAACGAACAAGGCTCAACCATGATAAACACCTTTGTCCTAAAAAACATCAAGACCATCGAGATGACCGGAGTCCTCATGCGGATCAGCAGTTTCTCGCTTGTAAGCTGGCTTGGGCCGCACAGCCCGTTTTTGTTTGTTTGGATTTTTAACACGACCGACGCCGTGGCGCTGTCCTGGTGCGCGACCTTGAAAAAGGATGCCGCCTATACATTGCTGAACGTCTTCTGGGTGGTCATCGGCATCGTGGGCATTCTCCGGGCGGCGGGCATGTTTTGATGTATTGAAATTTGCAAACGCCTTTGGGAAGGCACCAGTTTTATACTATGCTTCACCAAACTTGATTATATTGGACGGCCGGGTGAATGTTCTTGAGTGAATTGGAATGAAGGCTACGCTTTTCCCGTTGCATGAAAAAAATTATCGTTCTTCTTTTTATCGGAGTGGCTGGCACTATCTCGGTTCCGGCGCAAAATCTGATTTTGAACGGAAATTTTGCCACAGGTGACTTTTCGGATTGGACTGTCACCGGTTCATACTTCAGTGTGAAATCCTCTTCCTATGGAACCCTGCCGCCGGCGGGTGACAGTTACCTGGCCGAAGCGGATGGAAATGAAACATTGTCCCAGACCTTTGCCACCACCATCGGCCAGAATTATGTTTTAAGCCTGGCCAACGCCAACGGCCGCGGACCCAACAATCAAGGCGGCGTTTATTTCAGGGGATCCATCAACGGGACTACCCTTTTTACGGACAGCACAGACCTTTCCAACACAAGCTGGCTGACATCCTCATACGATTTCACCGCCACCACCGCGTCAACAACCATGCTGTTGACGCTGAATTTTTTTAACGCCAATGGAGACGGTTTGTTTGACAATGTTTCCGTGACACCGGCCCCCGAACCTTCCGTTCTCGCCCTGTCCGGCCTTGGCGGTCTTGGAGGATTGTTGATGGTTCGCCGCCGCAAATGATTTTTAAGGAATGGGTGCCGGCACGGGGACTGGCTGTGTATGGGCCGGTTGCGTGGTTGTTGTGGCAGGGGCGTTTGAATCTTTATCCGTATCGCAGCCGTTGAGGATCAACAGCGCGGCGGCCAGGCAGGGAATGATGATTTTTTTCATGGAGCAACATAATTCATTCCAACAATAATTCCATTTAAAAAGCGTAAAAGGGGCAGCTCCAAATTGTTTTAAGCCATTCAACTCAGATACGAGCTTGTTTAATTATATTAGCCAAGCAAAAGCCGCCCCCCCAACGGGAGGCGGCTTTCTTGTGGGAATGTAAATGCCGGAGTCAGGCTTTCACATCCAACCCCTTGCCATCACTGTCACCGTCATGATCAGGGTCTGAACTGGAGGTGGTGTTTGGCTTGGTCGCCGGCTCGCTGGGGGCCGTTTTTACGGCGCTGGGAGGTGGAGGTTGGTATGCGGGTGCGCCCGATGATATGCCGGATATGTTCATGTGTTTATTTGTTTTTGTTTATGCGATGGAGCTTTTTCCCCACTGCTATGGCTTGTATCGGGTGTTAACAGCCGTGCTTTAATCCTAAAGCGGGATTTTCCATTTGTAACGGATGTCAGGCAGCATGAAAGCCGCATCGCTTCGAGGTGGATTCAACCCTGAACCGATGAAAGGATATGCTTTCATGCAGTCTGACCCTTTATTATTTGCCTCGAACGCTTCGTGCAAAAACCAAGCTTCAAAACTATTGCGAAGATTTTGAAATATTGAAGTGTTGATCCATCGCATGTCGCATAGCCCGTGCAAGGTCTGATACCGCCGGTTGCTTGAGAATTGAATTGTGATCGCCCGCCTGCCAGTGAATGTGATTGGGGCGATTCGTCCAGCGGTTCCAGCCGCCGTCAGGCAGATGAGTGGTCTGCCAGGCGCGGAGAGGATGCGCCCAGGAAACATATTCAACTCGTTCCCGGTAAAGCTCGACTGAGATGTCCGGTTTTGAAACCGGCCGGTATTTTTCCATGAGGCCAATCATGTGGCGCGAAATGGGCGATGAAGCCCATTCCCATTCCTCAACCGGCAGGCGGGCTTCAGCCAGATTCCGCTTTATTCCATGGACCATTTCCCGCAAGCGCAACAATCGCTTCAAGCGATGCTGTTGATCCGTAATCAGGTTCCATAGCCAGAATGGAAAACAACCGGCGAAGTGTGTGAATCGGGAAACAAAATTGGTCGACCGCATGGGTGCTGTGGTGCCGATCAGTGCTGTGAAACAGTGAACCCCTTCGTTTTCCGATAATTGCCGCGCCACTTCAAAAGCCAGCAGGCCGGCCCATGAATGTCCAACCAGCGATGGTATGCCTTGTGGCTGGATTTTTCGAATGCATCTCAACACTTCCGCTGCCGCTTCTTCCATGGATTGTGGCAGCCGGGACAAATTCTCCAGTGCCGGTGAACGAATACCGAAGACGGGCTGGTCATCCCCCAAAGCTTCCGCCAGATTAAAATACACATCAATGTCGCCGGTGTGGCCGTAGAGGCAGAAAATTGGCGGGCGCGCTCCATGTTTGCGCAGCACCAGCACGGGTTCAAATTCATTTCGTGCCAGGCGGTTTCTGACGGTTTCACACAATCCGGCAAAAGTGGGATTGATGAGGAAGGTGGAAACCTCAAGCCTCAGGCCGGTGATTTCTTCCACACCGAGCACCAGTTTGATTGCCAGTAACGAATCGCCGCCCAAGACGGCAAACGTGGCGTCGGCAGGCGAACCCTTGGCGGCCGGCAGCAGGGTATGCCAAAGCTGTGCGAGTGCCTTCTCCAATCCGTCCTCGCTCGTAGAGATTTGAGGGGACTCCTGAATAGCTGTTACCGGTAACCGGGTCAACGCCGCGCGATCCAGCTTGCCTTGCGGCGTCAGTGGCAGGCTCTTGTGCATGACGAAATCCGAAGGCACCATGTAATCCGGCAGGCGCTCGCAAAGATAGGTGCGCAATTTCTCCTTCAATTCGTTCCCTGGATTTTTCGGAACGACATGGGCGATGACCCCCGACGGCATGCCTTCGTCCATCCACGGGACACAACAGACCTGCCGCACTGCGTCGTGGGCGAAGAGGGTGGCTTCTATTTCTCCAAGTTCCACGCGCCGTCCGCGAATCTGAATTTGTCCGTCTTTTCGGCCGATGAAATCCAGTTCGCCATCTGGCAGCCAGCGTGCCCAGTCGCCGGTCCGATACATGCGCGCACCCGGCTTTTTGGAAAACGGATCGGATAAGAATCGTTCCGCCGTTAATTCACGCCGGCCCAGATAGCCGCGTGCGACCTGTTCGCCGCCCAGATAAAGTTCGCCAGCCTCGCCCACAGGCAATTGCTGCAATTTTTCATCAAGCACATATGCGGTGACGTTGTCCAGCGGCCGGCCGATTGGCGGCGGCGTGTCGCGTCTGTCGTCCGGCGTCACCACCGATAAGGTGGCGAACACCGTGCATTCCGTCGGCCCGTAGCCGTTGATGACTGTGAATGGCAGGCCCGCCGGCGGGCGGACGCGCAACCGGTCGCCGCCCGTGACCAGCCAGCGCAGTTTCATCTGCCGCGGCCAGCTCCGTGTGAACAGGATTTCCACCAGGCCGGTCGGCACAAAGCTCATGGTGATTTCCTGCGTTTCGAGCCAGCGTATCAGTCCGTCCGGATTGCCAAGTATTCCCTTGGGCGGCACCACCACCGTGCCGCCTGCGCAAAGCACCGGCCAGATGTCGCTCACAGAAACATCAAACGCGATATACGCCAGCATGGATGAGCGGTCCTGCGGCGTGAGCCCGAAATAACGGTGATAAAAGCAGACGAAATTTGTCAGGGAATGATGTTCAATCTGCACGCCTTTTGGCTGGCCCGTGGATCCCGAAGTGTAAAGCAGGTAGGCCGGACGATTCGGGTCGGCTGGCACATCCAGACTTTTCACCCTGGGTCCGGTGAGATTGTCGGTGACCTGTGCCAGATCCAGTGTTGTTCCCGCCCAGTGCTTGAAACGTTCCCGGCTCGCCGCATCCGACCATGCAAATCGCGCCTGGCAATCACCCAGTAGAAATTCCAGCCGATTCGCCGGTGTCTCCATTTCAATGGGAAAATAGCAGCCCCCCGCCTTCAAAATGCCAATGATCCCGGCCAGATACTCGCATGACAACGGCACCATGATAACCACCACCTCGTCTGTTCTAAACCTGAGGGAAAGAAGTTTCTCCGCCACCAGGTCGGATTTGCGGTTCAGCTCATCGTAGCTCATCATGCGATTCCCCGCCTGTACCGCCACAGCATCCGGCCGTGCCTGAACCTGTGCCTGGAAAAAGTCCAGCACCGTGCGCTCACGCGGAAATGTCACCGTCCTCCCGGTCCATTCCGGTGGTACCGCAATGCCAGCAGGATGCGAAGTGGCTGCAGACGCAGCTTGGTTCGCTTCGGTAGATAACAATGGTCCATCCTCCGTGTTTGTATGCAATTTCATCACCCTATCCGCTAATGTGCGCCAAGAAACCGGATGATTCTTCTTTAATCGGAGAAAAAGTCAACGGCTTAGGCTGATATTTGTTAAAAAAACCTCAATCTCCAGCCCGGCAGGTATATCACACTGTGATGTTCAATCTGCTATTGCCGGGGCATGAAACCGTTTCAAATCCAGCATCAACGATCTTTAATGATACTTGGTGCTGAACCCCTGATAAGCCGGGGTTGGAACCTGCCGACGGCTGATTTCTGACTAAAATGTCATGGGAAAACGATTTTAGCTCTGGCATTTTAACAACCCATGACACCCTCCATCGGGCCGGTTCATACCACAAGAGCCGACCGTCCTCTTGTGGTGTCTTGTGGTGTCTAAAAATGACCATCGACAGCCCGG
>PKZR01000232.1 GCA_003133815.1 Limisphaerales bacterium
AGACATTCGCGGTGATGGAGCATGAAGCCGGAGCGGAAGCCGCTCGCGTTCCACTCTTTAAGATAATGATTGATGCTTCGCGCGTTTTCGTGAAATTCCTTCCGCTTCCAATAAAGTTTTCCGTCGTGCCGGAGATCATGCACGCCCACCTCGAAACCATTTTGGACAAGTTCCTCGCGTAGTTCGCGCGAGACCCGGTAATCGCCTTCGGGAATAAAATTGAATGAGGAGCGGAAGCCGAGTTTTTTTTCCAGTTCCATCAATCGACGGCATTTTTCCAAGCCGCGTGAACTTTCAACGTCGTGCGTCAGCACCAATGCGAATTTTTTTCCATCCGGCCAGCCCGGCCAGTTGTCGGGCATTTGGCCGGCGGCTTCGTTGATGGGCCATGTGTCTTTGTGGATCCGGCGCTGTCTTCGCGCCACAATTCTGCGCATGGCCATCCGCAATCGCCACGGCAAATAGGGTTTGAGCCGGTAATAAAGACGATTGCTGTTGAACATGAAGGATGAATCAAAGAGCGGAAAATCTCTCCGCGCTTTTAATTTCTCAAACGTCTCCGAGAGATTCGCGGTGCAGCCGGTCGGGAATATATTTTCGCGTTTTGTTGAGCACGGCTCCGACGGTTGCCTTCGACAATGAGAGCAGCGAAGTGGCTTGCTGGACGGCATCGCGGCTGGTTTTTTCAGATTCAATGACGAGCAAGGTCATGTCCATCAATCCCGCGAGGCGTGCGGTCACGCTGGTCTGGCTGACGGGCGGCATGTCGAAGATAATGTAATCGTAATCGCTGGCCTTGAGTTTTGGAACAAGCGAGGCGAAACGCTTCGGTAAAACGCGCTGAAGTTTTTCGCTGTTTGAACCTTCCGAGACGACATACAAATTTTCCTGCACAAGCGCGGTGTCTCTTTTTTCACGGATCAGCGCATCGTCCATTTGGCAGCCGGCCTCGCGCCTGAAAATTTGTTGCGCCGCTCCGCGTTCCTGATTCATGTCAACAAGCAAAACCCGGCCGTCGCCGGTTTCCGAAAGCGAGGCCGCCAATCCTGCGGCAATCGTGCTGACGCCCGAACCTTTTTCAGTGCCGGTCACCGCCACCAGTTTCGGTTTGCGCGTAAGGTTGATGCTTTCAAAATAACTCATCAGCCGATCTCGCAATGCGTCGTAAAATGGATTCAGAAAACTGCCAGCCTCCCATGCGACAATTTCCAGTTTGCCGTTTTTCGCAGTAGGCGCATCGCCGTTTTGTTGCAACTGCCGTCTTTTTGTTGTTGCGGCGAGATGTTTGTATCCATTTCTGGCGATGTCAGGAATGGAGAGAAAGAGCGGAAGTTTTAATTTTGACTCAACTTCGATTGACCGTTTCACTGAAGTGTCAAAATAAAATTCGATCAGAAACGCCCACGCCACTCCGCCCAAAATGCCGCCCACGATTATCATCAGCATGGACTTGAGTTTTTTTGACCGGTCTTTGAACGGCGGCGACGGCGCCTGGATGGAATTGATATTGTCAACTCTTCCGGCACCAAGCGTTTCGTCAATTCGCGCTTGCTCAAGGCTGGTTGAAAAATATTGATAATTTCCCTCCTGAACCGATTTTTTCCGCTGGAGATCAGAAATTTTTGATTCTGCGTCATCCACATTAGCCGCCTCCGCTTGAAGCTGGTTCAATTCCTGTTTCAACACGCTTATTTTCAACTGCGGCGACACCAATCCCTCCATTCCGCCGCCGGACGACAACTGCTGTGCGGAAAGATTCGATGAGGGAATATACGAACCAGCCAGCGACGGATATTTTTCCTCCAGATTTGTTTTGAGCTTCTCGGTTTCGGCAATTTGCCCGCGCACTTCCTTGACCAGTTTGTTTTCTTCCGTATATCCCTGCTGGGTCAAGTAATCAGTCTGCCTTCGCTTGAGAAAATCGAGGTGCGCGCAGATGGTTTGATATTCTTCCTGACTGTCTGAAGAAGCCGCGATTCCCGGTGCGGCGTCGGCCGTCCCGGATTTTAATACGACTTGGTGTTCGGCCAAATCCGCCTGTGCCTGAAGAAGCTCTTCGCGAATCCGCGCGATTTGCTCCGAATAAGATTTTTCCGCAGTTTCAATGGAAACAATACCAGCATTTTTTTTCACGGTGCGAAGTTCATTTTCCGTCTGCGAAATTTCAGAACTCAACCGCGTTGTTTCCTCCGTCAGAAAATCGTCCGACTTGCCGACCGACTGGTGGACTTCCAGATGTTTGTCCAGATACGCGCTGATGATTTCCTGAAGCACAGGCTGGACAATCGCCGGATCGGGATTGCGAAAAATAATGTCAATGACGCTGCTCTTGTCCGGCGCCTGCACGAACAGATTATTTTTAATGACATTGGCCGCGTGGATCGGATCACTGCCGCCGCCCATCCGCGCCAGGATTTTTTCCGGCCCGATGGTTTTGGCCACCTGTTGCGCGATGTCGAAGCTGGTGAGGATTTTGATTTCAGAATTGATGATGCTTTCTCCGAGATCAGTCGGCGCAGTTTCCCTCGTATTGCTCGACGATGGATTTGGAGAACGGCTGTCGAGAACATAACGGACGAGCAATTCCGCCTCGGATTCGAAAGGCGGCGGATTGACCAGATAATAAACAACGCCCGTCGCAATGCCCGCAGCAGAAAGGAAAATAATTTTCCACTTGTGTCGGAACAGCACGAAATAAATGTCGTTCAAGGTGATTCCCGGCGACGAACCGTTATGCTGGCCATTGTTCATTTTTATTGGTGACTATTTTTTCGCCAATTCCATCTGCAATCCCGCAACTTCCATCTTCCAAAACCGAAACATCCCGACTCTCGCCACCGGCGACCTGTCACGCGCCTAAAACGGAGTTGTAAAATTCACGGACTCAAAATGCGTCCCGCCTCGCGACAAATCATTCGTCGCCGATTCAGACCACGCCCGGCGCGCATCCGCCCACACCTGCGCCGGCTGTGCATCAATCATTTTGGAATTGCGCAACCCGCGCACGCCAGCCAGCGAACCCCGGTTTCTCAACGCACCTGCAATTGCCAGCTTTGTTTCAAACGGCTCGCTTGCCGCCTCGCCGATGATTGCACGAATGGCCAAGTCGGTTGAAATCTTGACAGGCTGCACGCCGATTACATTTGAGGAACTCCCGGTAGAGTTTTGAACACCACCGGTTGTGGCCGCCTGTACCACAGACAATTCTGCGTTGCCGCCAAAAACTCTTTGTGCAAACACGCAAAGAAACAAAGCATGGGAAAAATCAGCTTCATCGCTAAATTTTGTTTGGTTTTCATAATCAAGCCCAATGCCGGTAAAGCAATTTTCCGATAATCTGCGACGCAAAATTTGGCAACGACTGGAAAATCCGGTTGTGCCATCCGAAAGTTTCGTCATTGTCCGCGATAAAATTTTTCTTCCGAAAATCGTATTTGAAATATTCAATTTTTTCTTCCGGAGCTCCCCAGCCGNNTTTTCGCGCCGCGCTGCAAATACCATTTGATGGCTTCCCACATCACCAGATTGCTTCCGCGCAAATGCTGGAACTTCTCATCCGAAGCCCCAAATTTGTAAATCGCACAGTTGCCCAAATGAAAATAGACCGAAGCTGCAATCGGCGTCTTCCGCCAACTGGCCATGGCCACGATGCCGGAGTTCTGCGATAGAATGTATTTGTAGATATTCGAGAAAAAAGAAAATGGCTGTGGCGGCAAACCGTGTTTTTTGCGCGTCTTGCATTGGAGCGAATAAAAAGTTTTCATAGCTTCCAGACTTTGTGAAATTTCTACCGTCACTCCATTTTTCTCCGCTTTGCGAATCGCGCGTTGCGTGGAACTTTCCAATTGCCCGAAAAGCTGTTCTTCACTGGAAGTCAAATCCAAACTGTGTCCGTAAAATGAAAGCGAGGCTGGAACCTCCTTAAAAAATTTCCGACCTCCGCGACATTCCAGATATTTCCAGCCGTGCTCTTTTCCGAATTCAACCGCGTTCTGGTAAAGATTTTTGAAAGAATCGCCGTCGGCATAAAGCGGCTCGCAATCGTCTGTGAACGGCAGCGAGATTCCCCGTCGCCCGGTCAGCCAACTGTCCACTTCCATGAGCGGCAGCAGCGAGCGAAGATTGTTGGTTTCCTTGGCGACAAAATAATTCGGAGCATAACCATAAGTTTCAACCAAAACTTTTGCCCATGCAGCGCTGTGAAAAAAAGAAAAGTTTGGGAGGCCCGTGACAAGTGCGTCCCAATTAGAATTTTGCAGCGGATTTATCGGTTGTATTTTTTCG
>PKZR01000322.1 GCA_003133815.1 Limisphaerales bacterium
ACGGAAACCAACCTGATGATGGACCGCATGAGCGGCCGTCCCCGTGGATTCGGTTTCGTCACCATGAGCACGCCGGAAGAGGCGCAGAAAGCCATCGAAGCGCTGAACGGCGCCCAGCTCGGCGGTCGCGCACTCACGGTCAACGTCGCGCGTCCGCGCGAAGATCGTCCGCCCGGTGGCGGCGGTGGCGGTCGCGGTCCTCGCCGTGAATTCGGCGGTGGCGGCGCTGGCGGCGGCGGTCGTCGTGAACGCTACTAATTCAGATTAGCATTTCACAGCGGGGCTTGGAGAAATCCAGGCTCCGCTTTTTTTATCTGGAGAATTTGCCCACGTTGAGTCAGAAAGAAAATTTAGGCGGACTTGAAGCGGATGTAATTACTGCTTCGCGAAACAAGTTTCCGGTTTGACGCGCGGTTGCACGTCGGGAACCGCCGCGCCGCGCGCCTGTGGAAATTTCATTTTTGAGCGGAGCAGCAGCGTGCCGAGGCACAGGTCAGCAAAGGGCAGCACGACGTTGTAATTTTTGTGCATATAGCGGTGATGCAGCAGATGATGGCCGTTGAGCCTGTAAAAAATCCACGAACGCTCCACGCGCCGGGCTTTCGGCAGGTGCATGCACCAGTGCATATATTCATAAGCGCCGTAATAGCCGGCGAAAGCCATGAACGCGCCGATGGTCAATTGCCAGTGGCCAAACCACGAGGCCAGCGCCAGCGCAGGCAACATGCAGACGGCGACAAGCACCGGACCGTTCCACCACGCCATCGGGATTGTGTATTTGTCATCCTCGCGGATGAGATGATAAGTGTGGTCGGCCTTGAAAGTGTGATGATGCACGATGGCGTGTGCCTGAAAGGCGTATTTCCATCCCGCGAAAGGCCGGTGCATGAAATACTTGTGCAGCGTCCATTCAAAAAACGAGGAGAAAACCACCCCGCCACTGAAACCGACCGCAGACCAAAAAACAAAAGATTCAAAAGTGACCATATTTAAAAATATCAAATGGATACGTTGTAAAGTTTGCCATATTTTTTCGAGAACTGGCAAACATTTTTTCCGCAGAATGTGTGGATTCGCACCGGTTTATTTTCCATCTGCGACAATTTGGGGATAAAATTCAGGTTGTTGATTTTACATTCTCCGTTTGACAGTGCGCGGATTGTTCGCAGAATATTAAACCGTTTCGGTGGCCAGCGTAGCTCAGGGGTAGANNCACCAAGTGTTTGCAAAAAGTGCAGACTGCGATTAGTGCCACACCAAACCGGCGGATGTAAAAAGTTATTCACAGCTTGACCTTTGGGCTGGCAACGGATTTAATTCTTTCGTTAGTAGGCAAATTCATGTTCGCACAACTTAAAAGCCTTTTTTCCAACGATATTGGAATTGACTTGGGCACCGCCAATTGTCTCGTGTATGTCGGGGGGCGTGGCATTGTCCTGCGGGAACCTTCCGTGGTCGCCATTCAGGCGGGCACAAACAACGTGCTGGCCGTAGGTGAAGAAGCCAAGCGCTGGCTCGGTCGCACGCCGGGAAACATCATCGCCATCCGTCCGATGAAAGACGGCGTGATCGCCGATTTTGAAATCACCGAGGCGATGCTCCGGCATTTCATCAAGAAGGTTCAGCATAAAAAGTTGATTGCACCACGGGTCGTGGTGGCGGTGCCTTCGGGCATAACGGAAGTTGAAAAACGGGCAGTCAAGGATTCCGCCACCCACGCTGGTGCGCGGGACGTGATCCTGATTGACCAACCGCTGGCTTCGGCCATCGGCGTCGGTTTGCCGGTGCATGAGCCGGCGGGTAACATGATCGTGGACATCGGCGGCGGGACTTGCGAGATCGCAATCGTCTCCCTAGCCAACATCGTCTTCAGCCGCAGCCTGAGGGTGGGCGGGGACGAATTCGACAACACGATCATAGCCCACATGAAACGCGCCTACAACATGATGATAGGTGAACGCACTGCGGAAGAAATCAAGATACGCATCGGCTCTGCATTTCCCCTGGAGCAGGAATTGACCATGGACGTCAAAGGCCGCGACCTCGCGGCGGGGCTGCCAAAAACATTGACCATCCGTTCCGAGGAAGTTCGCGAAGCGTTGCAGGAACCGCTCTCGAGCATTTTGGAATCCATCCGGCTCACACTGGAACGCTGCCCGCCCGAACTCGCCTCCGATCTCGTGGATCGCGGGCTGGTCATGGCCGGCGGCGGCTCGCTGCTGCGAGGAATTGACCGGCTGGTGGCCGAGGAAACCGGTCTGCCAATCCATCTGGCCGACGATCCGATGAGCGCCGTGGCCGAGGGAACCGGACGTGTTTTGGAGCAACTGGAATTCATAAAGAACCAGGCCGTCCGTCCGAAGTATTGATTTCTTGCCGGTGAGTTTGCCTGTGCACGGCTGTAAATCCAGCCGTTGATGCAGGATGTTCAAACGAAAAAACTATTTTGCGCTTGGCTCGGTCGTATTGGTGACGCTGGCGATATTAAGCCTACCGCCACGCGTCACTTCCCGGCTCAAGCTAGCCGTCGGCAGCCTGTTTTTACCGCTATTTGGCCTCGCCAACACCGCGCAGCAACTGCCCGTGACCGCCGCCGACGCCATTCTTTCACGTCGCGAATTAATCCAGCAAAACGAAAGTCTCCGCCGCGAAAACCAGCAGTTGAAATTCCTGCAAATGCAAACCAGCGCGACCATGCGCGAAAACAATCAACTTCGGTCTGCAATCGGCTGGCAGAAACAAACACCTTGGAAACTGAAACTGGCCAATGTCGTCCTGCGCGATCCGGCGAACTGGTGGCGCACCGCTCAAATTGACTTGGGCAGCCGCGACGGGCTCCGCGAAAATCTTCCCGTGCTGACGAACGACGGTTTGATCGGTCGGGTCTCATCCGTCGGCCTCACTCGCTCCCAAATCATTTTGATTGGCGACCCGAACTGCCGAGTTTCCGCGCGCGTGGAAAATCCGACTCACGACATAGGCGTCCTCGGTGCCGGCGGCCCGCTAGACGATTCGCTCGTCGGATTGAGTTATCTTTCCAGCGGCGCGAACCTTAAATCCGGCCAGCTTGTCGTCACCAGCGGCGAAGGCGGAATTTTTCCAGCGGGAATTCCCATCGGCCAGATCGTGGATGCGCAGCAGGTCGAGTTTGGCCTTTATACCGAGGCGCGAGTGAAGCTCAACGCGAACCTCGGCGCACTCGAAGAAGTCTGGGTGCTGTTTCCATGAACGTCTTCAACACAATTCTGGTTCTGGCAACCGCGTTCCTCGCGGTGTTTGGCGAGACGGTTTTTACCGCGCCGCACTATCTGCTTGGCGCGCAGGTTGATTTGCTCCCGGCGCTGATGATTTACGCCGCGCTGAACACAAATGTCGTCAGCGTTTCGATTCTAGCCGTCGCGGGCGGTTTGTGGTTTGACGCTCTTTCCGCGAATCCGCTCGGCGCGACCGTTTTGCCGCTGTTCGCCGTCGGCTTTCCCATCTGTGTGCAGCGCGATTTCATTTTGCGCGAACTGCCGTTCGCCCAGGTTTTTCTCGGCGCTCTCGCCAGTGCGCTTGTTCCCGCTATTACAATTTTGATTTTATTGAGCGGAGGCAATCAGCCTCTGCTCGGGTGGAGTTCGCTCTGGCAATGGATAGTAATGACTGCGGGCGGTGCGGCGGCGACGCCAATTTTTTTTGCGCTGTTCGACTGGTGCAACCATGCATTCGGCTATCAGTTGCAAACGGAAAGCAGTTTCCGTCCCGACCGCGAAATCCACCGCGACAAGAAAGCAAAATGAGTCCAAAGTCTAAATTCCGATGTCCAAAGTCACGGTTCGCGCGAACCGTCGGCTGTTTTCCGACATTGGACTTTAGGCATTGGACTTTGGACTAACATGCTCGTATTTGACGAACTCAAAAAGAACGACCCGCAGCTCCGCCTCGTGGCGATGGTGCTGGCGGCGGGCTTGTGCATTTTGGTCGCGGGCCTGTGGTGGGTGCAGGTCGTTTCGTCACGCGAATATCAGGAGCATCTTGACACGCAGGCGTATCGCTCGGTGAGGGTTCCCGCCGCGCGCGGAAAAATCTTGGATCGCGAAGGTCGTGTGCTCGCCGAAAACCAGCCGAGCTACAACTTGAGCCTGTTCCTCGACGACCTTCAGAAAAAAATCAGCGATGCCTATTCCCAATTGCTCAAGCAGGCGCACGAAACGCAAAAGCAAGCCCTTGCCGTACGGGAGAAACAGCTCGGTCGCTCTCTGACCAAGACGGAGCGCAAACTATTTGCCTTGTCGGATGCGCGATTACAGCAACTCCAGGCGAAGGCGCGATTTGCTGTCGCCAACAACATCACCGCGCAGATTAGCCAGAAATTGCAGCAGCCGCTTTCGCTCGATCAGAAAAGTTTTGAACGCGCCTACGAAACGCGCCTCGCGCTGCCGTATCCGATCTTGCCGAACATGAACACCGAGCAAATCGCACGCTTTGAGGAAAATTTCCCCGGCGGCCTCGGCGTTAATTTGGATTTGCAATCCACCCGCACATATCCAAACGGAACCACAGCGGCGCATCTGCTCGGCTACGTTTTACGGGACGACAGCTCCAAACTGGGTGAGGATTCCTATTTCGATTATTATCTGCCGGATTATCGCGGAGTCGTCGGCGTCGAGGCCGGATTCGATTCACAATTGCGCGGTCAGGCGGGCGAGGAATCGCTGCTTGTCAACAGCCAGGGTTTCCGCCAGTCCAAAAACATCTGGAGCCAGCCCGAACCCGGCCATAACGTAGTGCTGACAATTGATTTGGACATCCAACGCGTTGCCGAACAAGCAATCTTGGACAATCAAAAAAGTTCGGACGCGCGCGCAGCAGTCGTCGTCATGGATGTTCACAGCGGCGACGTGCTGGCGATGGTTTCGTCGCCGGCGATCAATCCGGTTTATATGTCGAACAACCCCGCATATTTGAGCGATCCGAAATTGCAGCCTCAGATCAACCGTGCGACTTACGGAAATTACGCGCCCGGCTCCATTTTCAAACCCATCGTCGGACTTGCCGCTTTGGAAAATGGGTTGAACCCGAACGAAATTTATGACGTGCAACCCGATCCGGCAGAACCGAACAAAGGCTGCATTTACGTCGGCCAGCGCAAAATCAGGGACACGGTTACTCCCGGCGCATATAATTTCCAGCACGCCATCGCACAATCGAGCAATTCATATTTTATCTTCAACGGATTGCGCACGGGCATCCAAAAAATTGTCGCGCTGGCTGAGAAATTTCATTTCGGCGATACAAGCGGACTGCCGACGCGGCAGGAATCGCGGGGAATATTCCCATCGCTCAAGCAGGTGAAATCATCCGACTGGCGCGACGGCGACTCTGCGAACATATGTTTCGGACAAGGAGATCTTGCCGTAACACCCATGCAAATTGCCGTCGCGTATTCCGCCATCGCCAACGGGGGAACTGTTTTGTGGCCGCGCCTCGTCGAACGCATCGAACCGCAAGACCCGGCGAGCGGCGAGGCTGCAACGAATTTTCCTTCCGGTGTCGTGCGCGACAAAATCGGCGTCAGCGCGCGCAGTCTGAAAATTTTGCGCGACGCGATGCTTACTGAAACTGAAAACCCGGAAGGCTCCGGATACCCCGCCTTTCATCAAGAAGGTTCAACTTTGAACATTCGCGTTTGCGGAAAGACTGGCACGGCGCAGGTGCAGAACGAAAACAACCAGGTTATCAGCCATAATTATTGGTTCGCGTCGTTTGCGCCCTATGAAAACCCAAAATACGCCGTCGTTGTGATGGTGCAATCCGAGTCTCCCGGAAGCGGCGGGATTGTTTGCGCGCCGATCGCGCATGACATTTACGCGGAGATTTTGAAAAAGGAAAACACGACTACAACGCCAAGAATGTTGGCGGAGGCAAATTAAAATGGTTGACGCGTCCATCAACGAACATCTTCCAAGACCCGACCGGCTGCAACTGGCCGCGCTGGCGGCGCTGATGTTCATCGGCGCGGCGTTCGTGTTCAGCGCGACGGCGGTGAATCCTTTGGAATCACAAAAGGTCTGGTTTACGCAGATATGGTTCCACCAGGTCATCTGGTATGTTCTTGGCATCGGCGTGAGTGCTGCGCTCTGCTTCGTGGACT
>PKZR01000015.1 GCA_003133815.1 Limisphaerales bacterium
ACCAGGTGATTGACATCAAGGTTGAGGTCGTGGACGGCAGCTTTCATGAAGTTGACTCGAACGAACTCGCGTTCCGCATGGCGGGCATCTTCGCGCTGAAAGACGCGTTCAAGAAAGCCGGCCCGATTTTGCTCGAACCGATCATGAAGGTGGAATGCACCACGCCCGACGAATATCAGGGCGACCTGCTCGGCGACATCAACCGCCGTCGCGGCGTCATCAACAGCATTGAGGCGAAGAACGGACAGACCGTGCTCAATGCGCAGGTGCCGCTGGCTGAGATGTTCGGATACGCCACGGCCATCCGCTCGCTCTCGAAGGGACGCGCCTCGTATTCCATGGAACCGCTGACGTTCTCGCAGGTGCCGAACAGCGTGCTGACCACGATTCTGGACGCCGCCGCCAAGAAGCCCGCCGCGCGGACATAATCTGGCCGAAAACTCCAACCGATTTGCACAGTCCGGGAACGAAATGTTCCNNGGAAATTTCTCGCCTCGGTTCGAAAACGGGTGTATAATGAGGCCCAGTTGGAAATCCGGCTTCATGGCGTGGTGTAGAGGTGTTGTTGGCTGCTTTGATTCGTGGATGATCCATAGGCGGTAAAATCCCAAATCAAGCAATCATGAAAACTTACATCAGAAATGTATACTTCACGCTGGCATGGCTGGCGTTCGCAACCTTCAACTCCCAACTCTCCACCGCGCATGCCCAGGGCACGGCCTTCACCTATCAGGGCCGGTTGAACTCCGGCGGCAGTCCCGCCACGGGCAGCTATGACATCGCCTTCACGCTCTACACCACCAACACCAGCGGTGTCGCCATCGCCGGGCCGGTGACGAACACCGCCGTGACCGTGACCAACGGATTATTCACCACCACGGTGGATTTTGGCAACGCCTACACCGGCACGAGCAACTGGCTGGCGATTGCCGTCAGCACCAACGCCGCGAACAGCTTCACGACCTTGGTTCCGCGCCAGCAACTCACGCCGGTGCCGTATGCGATTTATTCGGCAAATGCGGGAAGTGCGGTGACGGCCATCACCGCAAACTCGGCGGGCAGCGCCAATTCTGTTTCTGCGGCGAACATCACGGGCACGATTTCGTCATCGCAATTGAGCGGCAGCTATTCCGGGCCTGTGAACTTTCTGAACGGCGGCAACAATTTTGGCGGCAACGGCAGTGGCTTGACGAACATCAGCCTATCGGGCGTCGGCCCGGCCGGGACGTTCACACTGCTGCCGTTTTACTTTGGCCCGCCGATAAATATTCCCTTGAATGCCTACGCCTACGCAGTGCAACTGCTGGATGTCAACGGCGACGGGCTGCCGGATTTGATTCTCAATTGCGAAGGATCGTTGGGATTTGGTTTGTTTGAAGTTTACACCAATGCAGGTGGAGGTAGTTTCATCCTCGCCTCGACCAATTTAGATGGTAACGGACAGATCTATTCCATCGCGGCGGGGGATTTCAACGGTGACGGCAAAATAGACCTGGCGGTCGGCGACTCAACCGGCGTGACGGTCTATCAGGGTTTTGGCGACGGAACGTTCACCCCTGTTTTGACCAATACACTGGTGAGCGGAATTTATTACCGGTATGTGTCTGTGGCAGACATCAATGGTGACGGGCATCCGGATATCGTGGTTGGAAATGGCAACGAAAATCCGGGTTATCTGAATACCCTGCTCAACTTTGGTGCCGGCGGCTTTGTGTTTACCCTCGCGCAATCCATCACCATCAATGATGACATCAACGCCCTCACCACCAGGGATGTGAATGGTGATGGTCAACCAGACATCATATACGCCGGACTATATAATGCCGTGACCGTTTATACCAACCGCAGCGGTGTGTTCACCCTGGCCTCAACCAACAAGATCGGCAATCAGGCGGTAGGCGTGGTCGTGGGGGATGTGAACGGTGACGGCAGACCGGACTTGATATCGGTCAATGCATATAATAACAACCTGACGATTTTCACCAATGCCGGCGGTGGCATCTTTAACTCCAATCAGTCCATCAGTGTGGGCCACAGCCCCACTAGCGCCGTCGTGGTGACGAACAGCGCCGGATTGGTCACCTATCTGGGGGTGGCCAACGCGGCGGACGGCACGGTGGGCGTGCTGGCAAACGACGGCCACGGCAATTTCAACTCCGTGGGTCTGGCCAATGTGGGGCAGTTCGAGGAGTTTTCGGCTCCGGTTCAGGCTCTGGCCACGGCTGATGTCAACGGCGATGGCAAACCGGATTTTGTGGCGGCCACCGGCTATAATGAAGACGTCACGGAGATGTTAGGTTATCCGCAGGTGCTGGCGATGCAAAACCCGGTTTCACTTACGAACGCTGAAAATGTCATCGATGGCTACTTCACCGGCAACGGCAGCGCACTGTCCAACCTGAACGCCTCGCAGATCACCAGCGGCACGCTATCCCTGTCCCAACTGCCCGTCGGCGTTCCCTTGTTGAGCAGCAACCAGACTTTCACCGGGCAGAATATCTTTAGCGCCAACAACAACTATTTCTATGGAAATTTCGAAGGTTCGGCGACGATCAGCAGTTTCTTTGGCCGCGCCGGCGGCTTGACCGGGCTGAACGCGTCGCAACTGACTTTTGGCACGATTCCGCTCGCGGCCATCCCGACGCCAACGGTGGTGACGAACAGCGCCGGCGGCGTGACCTTGAGCGGAACGTTCAGCGGCAACGGCGTCGGCTTGACCAATGTCTGGCAGACCACCGGCAACACCGGCACCACGGCGGGTGTGAACTATCTTGGCACGGCGGACAACCAGCCGCTGGAACTGCATGTGGATGGGGGCCGGGCGCTGCGAATTGAACCTACCAGCAGTGGAACCGGTGTGCCGAACATCATCGGCGGCTATTCCGGCAATCTGGAGGATAACGGCTCTCAAGGTGTCACCATCGGCGGCGGCGGCGCGTCGGGTTATGTCAACCACGTCAGCGCCTCGCTTGGCACCATTACCGGAGGCTCGGGCAATACCATCAACACTAACGGCAACGATTCGACCATTGGCGGGGGTCGGCAAAACACCGTTGACCTGGATGCCTGGGGGGCAGTCATCGGTGGGGGTCACGGCAACTGGATTCAAGCGGACAATAACGGCGGAGGTGGTCTGGGCAATTCCTCGTATTCCACCATCAGCGGCGGCTTTGGCAATGTGGTGGGCACGAATGCCATCAATGCCACCATCGGTGGCGGCGGCATCAACACCAACAGCGGCAACTACGCCACCATCCCAGGCGGCTATGAAAACCTGGCGAGCGGCAACTATGGTTTTGCCGCCGGTGATAACGCGGAGGCCACGAACAACGGTGCGTTTGTGTGGAGCGACAGTTCTGGCACGCTCACCAAATCGTTCACCAACAATCAATTCATGGCGCGCGCTTCGGGCGGTGTGGTGTTTTTGACCGGCACGGCGGCATCGCCGGCCAGTTATGCGACCGGCAGCGCCGGGGTGGCGCTGTTGCCTAACGCAACGGCGTGGACAACCGTTTCCGACCGCAACGCCAAGAAGAATTTTGCGCCAGTCAACACCGAGGCCGTATTGGACAAGCTGGCGGCCATTCCCATCCAGCAATGGAATTACAAGTGGGAGTCTGACAAGGACGTGCCAAACATCGGCCCCATGGCGCAGGATTTCAAAAAGGCATTCTATCCCGGACGGGACGACAGGGGCATCACAACGCTGGAATTTGACGGCGTGGAACTGGCGGCCATCCAGGGCTTAAACCAGAAACTCAATGAGAAGGATGCGGAGATTCAAACTCTCAAACAACAAAACGATTCGCTCGCACAACGGTTGACTGATTTGGAAGCCACTGTAAAACAGCTTGCACCACAGAAGTAAAGTGCTTATGAAAAAATTATTGATTCTCATGGGTATGTTGTTTTGCGGAACCGGTTTTGCGCAGCAATACTCGATTGACTGGTATAAGATCGCGGGTGGCGGCGGCACCAGCATCGGAGCGACTTATCAAGTCACCGGCACCATCGGTCAGCCTGACGCGAGCGGCTCGATGAGCGGCGGCAATTATTCCCTGACCGGTGGATTCTGGAGTCTCATTTCTGTCGTACAGACGGCGGGGCTGCCCAATCTGGCCATTACCCATTCCGGCAATAATGTTATCATCTCATGGCCAAACACCGGCAGCTATACATTGCAGCAAAACGCTAACCTCGCGACATCAGACGGCTGGGCAACGAGTGGCTATACCATCAGCACCGCCAACGGTACGAACAGCATCACCATCACCTCGGCCACGGGGAATCTGTTCTTCAGATTAAAGCAGTAAGTTGGTGGTTTGTGTCACAATCCTGGCCGCCTTCGCTGTAAAATGACTTGAATTGAACGGCAATTGGTGGTGCCTTGTCCGGCATGAAACCGTGCCGGGCGTTCACGCTGATTGAACTGCTTGTGGTCATTGCCATCATCGCCATCCTGGCTGCGCTGCTTCTGCCGGCGCTGGCCGGCGCCAGGCTGAGGGCGCAACAGACGGCATGCGTCTCCAATCTCAAGCAACTGGTCACCGCCAATGTCATCTTTGCGGACGAGCATGACGGGGTGTGGATGTATCCATCGCGCGGCGGGGATGCGGATTATCCGGATTCGCAATGGCTGGGTGTGCTGGTGCCGGACATCATCAAGGTGTCGTCGCTCACCAATCCGCTGCCGTTGCTGCTGTGTCCCACGGCGGCGCTGCCGGCCAATGCGGGCATGGGGGAGACGACGGGGAGTTTCGGCCAGTTCGGGACGGCAGACCGTTGTTACATCCGCAACTGCGCCAACGGCCGGGCCATCTCCAGCAGCTATCTCTACAACGGCTGGTTTTATGCGCAGGCTCCCACTCCCGCAGATGAAGCGGGCTGGGCGACCAGCGACGGTTATCCAACCTATGCGACCAATTATTTCCCGAACGAATCGGCGGTGCGGATGCCGTCGCAGACGCCGGTGCTGATGGATGGGACGTGGAGTGATGCGTGGCCGTTGGAATCGGATCCGGCTGCGGGGAATTTATACTTCGGATCCGGCGGCCAGATGATCGGCACGGAGATGGGACGCATCATGATATTACGGCACGGCGGCAGGCTTGCGCCTCCGGATGCGGACTATGACGCGGACTGGCCGTCGCTGCCGCCGAGGGGCGGCATCAACATTGGAATGACGGACGGGCATGTGGAGCTGGCGACAATGCCCGCGCTGAGGAGTTATTACTGGCATCTCAACTGGAACAAATCCGCGCCCGTGCCGTGATGCCATGGCCAGGGCAGGGACAGCGCGCGGGTCTTTGGAGCGGCCACCATTGGCTGCAAGCGGGAGGGGTTTTAAACCATGCCTGCACTGTTGATTGTCCTCATCAATGCACTGGTTGAGTCCATTGCGGTGAAAATGGAGACGCCGTCAATGCTCCTTGTGCCAAGCTCGTTGAGCCGGTGCAAAATATCCCGTCTTTCCTGCAATACATCCATTGAGGCGGCCGCGTTGCCGGGTTCGCTGAGCAGGACCTTCCATCGGGCCAATAGTTGTTCGGTTTCCATAAGATGTTGTTCAGGAATGGTGCCGACGTTTGGTGCGCATCAATGTCCGTCGTGACCGTCTTTCCCCTGCCGGTTGTC
>PKZR01000368.1 GCA_003133815.1 Limisphaerales bacterium
CCCCATGGTTTTGGAATCCCGCTTAGTTGCGCCATGGATTGTGGCGCAGGCAAGGGCGGCCTGTCCCCAAAAACCACTTTTTCCCCGGCGCAACCCCAAATCCTTCCGGCGTCCCGGCAGCCTTTTCAGCCAACTTTGCAACCTCCGGCAATCGTTCGCTAAGCTCCCGGAACGGTTGCCGAAGCTCCCGCAGTGTTCGCCGGAGCTTTCGGAACATTCGCCGAGGCTCCCGCGACGATTCACTAACCTCCCGGAACAATTGCGGAGGCTCCCGCAGCCTTCGCCGAAGCTCCCGCAACGTTCGCGGGAGCTTAGCCAGCACCCGCCGGAATCTCCCATTTGCCTGCCGTTTATTGCAAAAACAACTGAAAACCAATGGCTTGCAAAACAAAACAAACAAAAATGATCAAATTCAACAAAAATTAACCCATTATAAATTATGCCAAACGACAGCATACCTCCAGCCGACCCGGAGTTTCATAATTGGGCCGGACCGTTCAGCGATTACGTCGCCACCAATGCCACCGCGATGGGATTGTCGGCCGACGACGTGAAGCCTTTGACCGACGCCACCTCCACCTGGAACACGGCGTATCCCGCACACACCACGGCCCATTCCGCCGCCACCGCAGCCACCAGCGTCAAGATTCAGGCCCGCGACACTTTCGAAACCGTCGCCCGCCCGCTCATCCAGCAGTTGCAGGCCAGCCCCAAGGTGACGGATGCCCAGCGCAAAGCCATGAAGATCAATGTCCACTCCAAGACGCGCACGCCTGTGAGCGTGCCCACCACCAAGCCGGTTGCCACGGTGGACACCAGCCAGCATTTGCAGCACACCATTGATTTCCGCGATTCCGCCTCGTCCGGTTCCAGAAGGAAGCCGGCGGGCGTGGCCAGTTGCGAAATCTGGAGCAAGGTGGGCGCGCCCGCGCCCACGGACTACACGCAGATGTCCTTTGTGCAAAGCGCCACCAAGACGCCGTGTCTGGTGAACTATACCGGTGCGCAGGCCGGATTGACGGTCTGGTTTTGGATGCGCTGGGTGAACACCCGCAACAAGAAAGGCCCGTGGAGCGATCCCGTCTCCGCCACCATCGCCGGGTGAAATGGTAGGGTCGGCGCGCTGCTGGGCCGACTCTGGTGGCACTCCGCAAGGAGCATCGCAGCGCGATGTCCCTACCGTGAAATCAAGCGGCCTCCTGGAACGGGGGCCGCTTTTTTAATTCTCGCGTAGCAGCCGATGTGAATCGGCTCATTAAATTGGGGATGGTTTTTAAATGGAGCGGAACTCACGTCCGCTGCTACGGTAGCCCGAATGCCACAGGGTCAACGTAAATGAATCAAGCTCCGTCAGGAGCGGCATCATTGGTGCATCCCTACTTTTTCGGAAATTACTGCGGAAACTACTGCGGAATGAGACGATAGAAACGACTGGGGCTTTTGGGATTATCTAGAAAGTAAGTGGCGACGCTGCCATTGTTTGAATTGGTAGAAAGTATGACCCAGTCGGTCAAATTGGTTGAGGTTTCAAAAAGGAATTGCGCGCCCGATGCGCTGGTGGGATTCCATGCAAAACTTGTCGTTGATATGTTTGGATACGTTCCCATCTCCAGCCACATCCGAACCGTGAATTGGCCGGTTCCACTTTGTGGAACGGGGTAAATGGTCGGGCTGTTTGTGGAACCGTCAAAAGAACCATAAGATTGGGACGTAGATTCATAAGTCAGCGGTGCCTCATCGGATAAATTGCCTCCTCCATAAAACTGCAGTCCCAATTTATTGAACACGATTTGAACCTGCGACTGGATGACGCCCGGACCTGCGCCATTTGTATTTCCGTTTGCCGTGGCATTGTTCAGCCAATTGGTTGTTCCTGTGCGCGAATAAAATGGAATTACAGGAATGCCAGACGTTACGTCTCCCGCGCTGAAAAGAAAATCAGGCTGTGAAATGACCCGCGCCATCTTTTGCTGCATCAGAATTCCATTGGTGATGTAGCTGTCCGTAAAACAATTGGTCGTCGGCAGAAACACGCCGGACTGCGAATCCACCGGTTGCGGGATGAATGTAATTTTGTCCACACCCGGTCGCCACGCTCCATTCACAAATGAATTTGAATTCACGCCGACGCCATAAACGCCGGGCAGCAAAGTTTCGTAATTGACGTTGTTCGTGGAGAGCAAATAAGCCAGTCCGCCAACATCGTCGTAGGTTAGCCCTTTATAAAACATTCCAGATCCTGTTGAGTCATTATTTACAAGTGATTGGGGGAAATCGGCGACAGCAGTATATGTAGGCGCAAGTGGATCAACCGCAAATGAAATCATATCATACTGGTTTGGCTGAATCACAATATAAGCTGAATAAAGGGTTTCATTGACGTAAGGACTAACGTTGAGGGTCTGCGGATCGTAATTTCGCTGAAGAACGAATTCGGGGATGGTGCCATCCGGCCAGTTTAATGGGGTGCTGAGTTCATTTGAATTAGGCGGAAGCAGGGATGAGTCCCATTGTTTCAAAACATAAACATAACGCGTCGGTGACGCCAGACCCATATGTTCCAAAAGCAAAGAAAGCGCTTCGGACTTCAAATCGTAAAGAGACAGTGATTGAGCTTCATAATTTGCGGACTGTGAAATGAACGGATAATTTGTCAGCGCAATCTGTGAAGCTGGCGGCAAATCATTCAAAATTTGAATCGCGCCTTCCACTGCCGCCACGCCATTTGTCCCAAAATAGTTCGTGAACGACTGGTCGAATCCGTAAGTAACCACCGGCACGTTCCAGCGATATCCATTGCTGATGCACATTGGGCCGCCGATGTCACCGACGAAAAAAACTCCATTGGTTGTTTGCATCCACGGCCGAATCGGTCCAAGCAAGGCGAAAGCCCCCGATTGCTCTGTCGAGGCAATCAGGAACAATGCGCTCATACAAATCGCGCATTTTTGGAGACTCAATTTCATTTTACCGTTTCGCCATTCCCTTCAGTTCTACAACGGTGGTTTCAAATTCAGCTTCGGTCAAGCAATTCTAATTGATTTAGTTTGAGTCTTGTTACCTCGACTCCTACCAAAATTATTAATCAAGGAAGGCCGAAACAAGGAACGGAAAGTTTTTCCTGATTTCCTGCCTTCCTTATTAAATCCGGACGGTGCTGGCGCTGGTTTATTGAATTCATCCAGTTGTGAATAAAATTGTGAGCAGAAGTTCACATTCCCGTCACACGGTTGTAACACGCTTCCTGTAATTTCGACTGCGTCGTGAAGAAAATCCTCATCCTGACCGCCGGGTTCGGTGACGGGCACAACGCCGCCGCCCGCAGTTTGCGCGACGCGATTGAGCTGTGCGACGAGGACGCGCGCGCCGAGGTGGTGGACCTCTTCGCCGACAGCTACGGCGCATTCAACACCTTCGCCCGGAAAAGCTACCTCGGCATCGTGCAATACGCGCCCAGGCTCTGGGGCGGAATCTATTCGATGCTGGAACATCCGTTCGTGGAGAAACAGCTCGGCGGCTTCACGCGCCTGCAAAACACCCTGGAAAAAATCCTGGCCGAGACGCAGCCGGATTGCGTNNCACAACGAGCGTCCGTTCCGCTTCATCACCGTCGTCACGGATTCCATCACGGTCAATTCCTCGTGGTTCCGCGCGCCGAGCGATTTCTTCTGCGTGGCCAACGACGAGACGGCGGAGGTTTTGAAAAAGGGCGGCGTCGCCAGGGAGCAGATCAAGGTTCTTGGATTTCCGGTCAGCCCGTTGTTCGCGGAAAATCCGAACAACCTGCCCGCGCCCGTGGGCGACGAGCCGCGCAAAGTTCTTTATGTCATCAACACCGGCAAGAAAAAGGCGGGCAAGGCGATTGACCGGCTGCTGGAGATTGACGACGTGCATCTGACAATTACGGCGGGACGCGACCCGGAATTGCGCGCGGAATTGATCGAGCGCACGCGCGATTTTGAAGACCGCGTCAAGGTGCTTGGCTGGACGAACCAGATGCCGGAACTGATGATGTCGCACCATCTCATCATCAGCAAAGCCGGCGGCGCGACCGTGCAGGAGGCCATCGCCGCGCGCATCCCGATGATCGTGAACCAGGTCATTCCCGGCCAGGAGGAAGGCAANNCATCGCGCCGGGCAATGGAACGAATGGCGCGCGAACCTGAAAAAGGTCAGCCGCCCCGACGCCGCGCGCGACATCGCGGAATTGATTTTGGAAGAAGCCGACCACGACAAGACCGGTCGCAAGGCGGTGAAGCTGTTCGAGACCGCGCCGCCACGCGTCATGCGTCCCGCGCCTCAAAACGGAAATGGCAGCCACGCGCAGATGCTGCTCTGCGATTTCCACATCCACACCAATTATTCCGACGGCAAATTGTCCGTGCCGGAGATCATTGATTTTTACGGCGAGCGCGGATTCGACTGCATCTGCATCACCGACCATCTGGCCGACCCGAAACGGTTGATTGGGAAATTATCCGAGCTTGCCAGCCTCACGCTCGGACAGGAACAAATCGGCGAATATTTCGCAGTCATCGAACGCGAACGCCAGCGCGCTTGGCGGCGTTACAAGATGCTCGTGATGACGGGAATTGAATTCAACAAGGACGGCTACACGCGAAAGACATCCGCGCACTTGCTCGGCATTGATTTGAAGGCACCNNTGGGGCAAGAACACGCTTTACCTCTGGGAAAACCAGGAGAAGTTCGCGCCGCTGCTCGACGCGTGGGAAATCGCCAACCGCAACAACATCTTCAACGACATCGGCCTCAAGCGCCTGCCGTTCATCGCCAACAGCGACTTCCACAAGCCGAAACACATTTACTCGTGGAAGACGCTCATCCATTGCGAGAAAGATGCCGAGGCCATCAAGGATTGCATCCGCCGTAACGAACACGTCGCCATCACGCTTTACCGCGACTTCGCCGATGCGCCGGCAAAGCACGGCTTCGATTCAAGCGCCGCCATGCCGCATTTGTTTCACGAGCGGCTTCCGCTGCGAGCGATCAGCGCTTGATCAACTTTGCGGCGCGGGAAGTTGCTCCAAGTTCGCGCCTTCACGCTGCTGAAGGACGGCTTCGACACGCGGAACATACATCTGCGTTTCCGCCGGCAGATGTTCGGCGATGTCGTCGTAGCTTTGCGTTTTGTAGCGCTCCAGAAGTTTTTGCACCTCGCCTTCGCCGCAATTGTAAGCCGCCAGCGCTAGCCGCCAGTCGTGGAAACGGTCGTAAAGAAATTTCAGATATTGGGCCGACGCGGTCGCGCTGGGTTCGGGTTGGTAACGCTGATCGCGCGGCCACAGGGAAAGCCCGAACCGTTTCGCCGTCTCCGGCATCAATTGGAATAATCCCGCCGCGCCTGCCGGGCTCACTGCGCGACGGTCAAAGCCGGATTCCACCTCAGCCACCCAGACGAGTTCGGGCGGAACCTTTTGCGCGGTGAAAACGGGCTTCAACTCCGGCACATATTCGTTTGCCAGGGCCGGCCACGGGACGACTGAAACCTTTTTCAACCAAAGCTCGCGTTCCTTCTGCGGCGGAGGATTGGGAGCGGGCAGGGGCGGCTGGTTGGTTTGAACGGCTGGCGGCGGGATTGTCAGCCGGATTTCGTCCGCGACATCCAGGTAATCCATTCGAGCCGCGAGCCACGCGGCGTAAGGCTGCGTGTCGTCACGGCTCTCCAGCAACGGCAGGACAACCTGCGCCGTTTGCCGCAGCGCGGCGAGATTCACGACATAGTCGCCTTGAAAATTTGTCTGAATGTCGCTGAAAAATTGCTGCACCACCGGGTCGTCCATTTTGGGAAGCGCGTTGAGAACGTTCGTGTCGAGATTGTCCTGTGCAAATTGCTGCGCACCGGCAAGGACATCCGGCAGGGAGATCGTGTCGCCGGCTGCGCGTGCAAAAAGCGAACTTACCAGCAAGATCAGGACGCAGCGGAAAAATTTCATGCAGGCGGCGGTCAGGACAAATCCACCTTCTGCCCGCCGACCGGATTGCCCTGCGCCGTCTCGATCAACTCGCGGATGCGCCGCGCGTCCGCTTTTCTGTGGCCGTGGCTAGCCAGCGGGTCGGTGCCGCCGCTCGACTCGATCAAGATGTCCGACCAGACGATTCCCGTCTTGATGTGGACAGATGCCACCTTGGTGATGCTGATGCTGATCTCGTCCTTGCTGAACCAAGAGCGTTTGTGGCGGACGACCGCCTTGTCCGTCACCTCGATGACGGTGGGGAAAAGAAAATTGCCCCGCGTCCAGCGGCTCGCCTTGAAAAATTCCGAAGCCATGCGCCGACTTTGAACCAACGGACCGGATCAGGCAACTGCAATTATGTTCCGGTCCGATGTCCGGTCACTTCAAAAAGTCCCGTTGCAGCATCCGCATCAAGTCATTCACCGCCAGCATCAATTCGCCGCGCAGTTCGGAATCGTTTTCTGAAGCCGACAAATCAACGGGCGCGCTCATCGCCTGCGAATATCGCTTCGTCAACGCAAGCCGCTCGTCGTTCTGGCCAACCGAGAGAAGTAGCCCGCGCACTTTGCCTGAAAGAATTTTCGCTTCGGAAATTTTCTTCAGCGCCGCGCCCGCCTTCATTTCACCGGCATCCACGCGCTTCAACAAACCGCATTCAAACTTCCGGCATTGCCGTGGCCGGTCGGCATAAATGCCGCAAAGCTTTCCGTCGAAGCACGCGCACGGCTGCGCGAAGGCCACCTTGCTCTTGGTTTTCTGCACCAGCGTCAGACCAAGCTGCTTCAACCGCTTCGTGTCATCGGCCGCGCGCAGTTCCACGTCGGCGAAAAGCGTGCTGTCGCAGCACAGGCCGCAGTTAGGGCAAAGTTGTTCGACGTTGTTCACCGCCATAAATGTTTTGGATACTTCCGCGCCAGCTCGGACTTGATCTTCGGGTAATGCTCCCGCCAGAAACTCGCCAAATCCTGCGTCACCTGGATGGGCTTCATGCCCGGCGTCAGGATGTGCACCGTTACCGGCACTCGCCCCAGCGCGATGCGCGGCGTTTGCGTCACGTCGTAAAGCTCCTGAATCCGCAGCGAGATGAACGGCGGCCTGCCCGGCTCGTAATTCACCTTGGGCGTGCGGCCGTTCGGCAGCGTGAGCCGTTCCGGCGCGTGTTTGTCGAGCAACTCCCGCTGCGCTTGCGAGAGCCACGATATCACGATGGGTTTCACCTCGTGCTCTTTGATGTCCTTGTAAGAAATCGCGCCGTGGCACAACTGCTCGATGATGGATTTCTTGTCGTCCTCCGTGATGGCCGGCAATTGCAAGTCGGCGCATTCTTTACACAACAAGCTTAACCGCGCCAGCCATTGCTCCACGCTGTGATCCCAGTTCGGCAAGAGCAATCTTCCCGCCAAAATTTCATTCGCGAGCAGGCGCGCCGCCGCGTCGGCGGGCGGCGGATCAATGCGTTTCGCCGCGAGCGCCAGGTCGCGGAACCGCAACAGCTCGGCGGCCAAAACTCTTTTCTGCTGCGCGTCAAATTCCACATGTACCTCGCTCTTGATGTCGTCGGGAAACAATTCCTTCAGCCAGTCGGCCTCAATGGCCGTGGCGAGCGACAGGATGGTGTTCACCTCGCGGTCACGGCCCTCGATCTCGCGGATCTCCGCCACCACGAAAAGCTGACTTTGCTGCACCTTGCTCTCGCGCGCCAGCACGCCGCGCCGGTCGTGCACCAACTCGCAGCGCAACGTCCCCTGATCCATCCGCCGCGCCACGCGGTCGCTGAAGCCGATCAGGATACACTTCTGCAAATTCTCATCCTTCACCTCGTTCGGCTTCGTGTCGAGGCCCTCGTCCTTGGCGATGCGGAGAAACTGGTCAAAGAGCGGCCCGACCTGTTTGGCCGTGATGGCGTGGATGCCCAGCTTGCGGCATGCGTCCATGCGGAACTGGTTGTTGAACGCAAAACTCCACGCGCGCATCACAATCCAAAAGTCCGACGACGCCTTCTCGCCGAGCAAATCCTCCCTTGCGGTCTCCACATCCTTGCCGGCGTTGCGGATGAGCAGGTCACGCCCTTGCGTGAGCGCCGCAACGAGGCACGCCTGATACACGCAGCCATATTCCTGCGCCGCGAGCAGCATCCGCGCGTAACGCGGATGCAGCGGAAACGCCAGCATCTTGCGGCCAATAGGGGTGATTTGCAGAAATGTTTGGGGAGCGCGCGCGTCCCGCGTGCCATTTTCGGCGTCCCGCCGAAAATCCCGTTGAACTAATTTGTCCCCATCTCCCATTTTTGTCTCACGAGAATCCGGCGGGACGCGTGCGCTCCCCAATTTCAACGCGCCCAAGTCCGCCAACAGCTCCTCCGCGTGCGTGAGCGAAATCTCGTCCGGCTTTTCCAGCCACCGGAACGCGCGCAGTTCCTCCACGCCGGATGCCTTCAACGTCAGCACGACTTCGGACAGGTCGAGCCGGCGGATTTCCGGCATCTCGTGCGGTACGCGCTCATCGTGTTCGGAGCGCGACCACAACCGGATGCACGTTCCCGGCGCGGTGCGGCCGGCGCGGCCAGTTCGTTGGTCGGCGTTCGCCTGCGAAATCTTTTCGATCAACAGCGTGTTGATGCCGCGGTTCGAATCGTAGCGGGCGATGCGCGCGAGGCCGCTGTCAATCACCAGCCGCACGCCGTCAATCGTGATGCTCGTCTCGGCGACGTTCGTGGCGACGACCACTTTCCGCTGCGAATAGCGCGCCACCGCCGCGTCCTGGTCGCGCGGCTGCAATTCGCCGTGCAGCGGCAGCACGATAAAGCCTTTGGCCTCGCGCGAATTGCGGATGGCGTCAATAGTCTGGGAAATTTCGAATCCGCCCGGCATGAAAACGAGCACATCGCCCTCGCCGCCGCCGTTGACGTAGCGCGCGAACTCTTCCGCCGCCAGTTCCCACACTGCCGGCCCGTTCGCGCCGACCCGGTGCGGCAAGTATTCGATCTCCACCGGAAACGTGCGGCCTTCGGATGCGAGGACGGAGCAACGGAAATTGTTTGTAGCAGCCGACGTTAGGAGGCTCTTACCTTTTTCTTTTGAAGAATGAGCCTCCTCACGTCGGCTGCTACATTGATTTAAATACCTTTCCAGTTCCCCGGCGTTCAAGGTGGCGGACATCACGGCCAGCATGAGATCCGGCCGATGTTTTTCCTGTTGATCCAGCGCCTGGGCGAGCGTGATGTCGCCGTAAAGGTGCCGCTCGTGAAATTCGTCGAACAAAATTGCCGACACGCCGCGCAGTTGCGGGTCGTCAATCATCTGCCGCAGCAAAACGCCTTCAGTTACGAAACGAATTTTGGTCTTCGCCGAAGTCACGTTCTCAAACCGGATCTGGTAACCGACTTCCTGGCCGAGTTTCACGCCCAACTCGGATGCGACGCGCGTGGCGAGCAGACGCGTGGCGAGCCGGCGTGGTTGCAAAACGACCACCTGGCCCGCGTCGAGCAGTCCGTGCTTGAGCAGCATCTGTGGCACCTGCGTGGATTTGCCGGAGCCGGTGGGCGCGGACAGGATGAGCCGCTTGTCTTCGCGCAGGCGCGCGATGATTTCGTGCTCGATGTCGTAAATGGGCAGTCGGTCGGGCATTTTGAACGATTTTAGACTTACGGTTTACATTTTACAGGCGTCTTTTGAAATAGCTGGATTGCGTAAATCGTAAATGGATCACGCCAGCACCCAGCCGGGCTGGATTTCCTCGTCCAGCGACGGAAGCGGCACGTTGGCCAGCAGTTTCCGTTCGGCAAGGATGCCAATCATGGCGGCGTTGTCGGTGCAAAGGGACTTGTCGGCGAGGCGCAGGGTGATTTTTTCAAGCTGGGCGGCCTGTTCAAAACGTTGCCGCAATTTTTGATTGCAAGAAACGCCACCGGAAACGGTGATGCAGCGGATACCCAGACGCGCTGCGGCGCGAAACGTCTTGGCTTCGAGCACTTCCACAATCGCCTCCTGCACGCTGGCGCAGAGGTCGCAAACTTTTTGCCGGTCGTTGAGCAGCTCGGGATGATCGCGGATGAAATAGCGCACGGAGGTCTTGAGACCGCTGAAACTGAAGTCGTCATTCCGGTCGTTCAGCATTGGTCTCGGGAAATAATGTGCGCGAGGATTTCCCTCTGCGGCAAGTTTGTCGATGATGGGCCCGGCGGGGTAGGGGAGACCCATCATCTTCCCGGTCTTGTCGAAACATTCGCCGGCGGCGTCGTCAATCGTGCCGCCGAGGACGCGGTGTTTCAGCTCGGATTCCACGATCACGAGCATGGTGTGGCCGCCGCTGACGATGAGCGAGACGTTCGGCTGGAATTGGGAGAAGTCGGCGACTGGCGGCGTGCCGGCAATCCACGGTGAATACAGGTGCGCCTCGTGGTGGTTGACACCGAGGAACGGTTTGTTCAGGGCGAAGGCGACGGCCTGTGCGGCCTTGAAGCCGACCATCAAGGCAATGCCCAGTCCCGGCCCCTGCGTGGCGGCCACGGCGTCCAATTCTTGCGGGGAAATGCCGGCTTCGTGCAGCGCGGCGCGCGTGACGGGCAGAAGGTTTTTGAGATGCTCGCGCGCGGCCAGCTCCGGCACGACGCCGCCGTATTCCACGTGAAGCTTGACCTGCGAGGACACTGTGTTGGACAGGATTTTGCCGTCGCGCACCACGGCGGCGCTGGTTTCGTCGCAGGAAGTTTCAATGGCGAGGAGTGTCATTCAATTATCAACCACGGATGGACACTGATAAACACGGATGGGCAGGCAAGATACAACGAAATTTTTCCATCCGTGTCCATCGGTGTTTATCCGAGGTTTAAGTATTCATTTCTCGGCGATCTTTTGCGGCGTGGAAAGTTCGCCGTAGAGCAAAATGCCCTTGAGCAGATCGTCCGCGCGTTCGAGCTGGATGTCGCCGGCCTTCTTCATCTGCGTGCGCTGCTTGGGGTCAACCGTGGACAGTCCGCCGGGCGACTGGCTGATGAGCAGGGCGGCCTCGGCCTGGTCGGTCATCGGCACAAAGATGTCGGGCGTGATGCCGTGTTCGTGGATGACCTTGTGGCTGGGCGTGTAATACTTGGCGACGGTGAGCTTGAGCGCGGAGCCGTCGTCGAGCGGAAAGATGCTCTGCACGGAGCCTTTGCCGAAGGTTTTCTCGCCGAGAACGATTCCGCGATGCAAATCCTGCAGGCAGCCGGTGACAATCTCCGCCGCGCTGGCGCTCTCGAAATTGACGAGGACGACGACCGGCATGCCTTTCAATTCATCGCCGTGGCCCTCGGCGCGACGGACGGAATCCTCGGCGTGGTCGCGGCCCTCTGTGGTGACGACGAGCTGGCCGCGCGGAAGGAATTTCTGGCAGACGTTCACCGCCTCGTCCAGCAGGCCGCCGGGATTGAAACGCAGGTCGAGGATCAGCGCCTTCATGCCCTGACCTTTCAGTTTTTGCAGCGCGGCCTCAAGCTCGTCGCCAGTGTTGTCGCCGAACTCGGCGATGCGGACGTACCCGATATTGTCGGCGCCGAGCGGGAATTCTTTTCGGCCGTTGATGTCCTTGACCATTTCCATGTTGATGATGGCGCGCGTGAGCGGGTAATCCTTCACCGCCCCGGACGATGGCCGCTGAATGGTCACAGTCACCTGCGTGTCCGGCTTGCCGCGAAGCTGTTTGACGACATCCTCCAGGTGCATTTTTTCCACGCTTTTGCCGTCAACCTTGACGATGCGGTCGCCGCTCAGGATGCCCGCGCGCAATCCGGGCGAATCGTCCATCGGCGCGACGACGGTCACAAAGCCGCCCTCCGACTTGACGACGAGCCCGAGCCCGCCGAACTGGCCCTCGGTGTCGTCCTGCAACTGCTGGTAGTCGTCTGCGTCCATGAATTCGCTGTGGGGATCGAGCGAGCCGACCATGCCCTTGAGCGCAGATTGAACAAGCGCGTGATATGTCAGGTTTGTGCCATCCACGTAGCTGGTGCGGACCTTTTGCAGCACGTCGGCAAAAATCTCCAGGTTCGCATCCGGTGAATCCTTGTCATCCGACGCGTGCGCCGAGCTCAAGTAAATTTTCGCGCCGACGGCCAGGTTCAACACCAGCAGCACCGTGACCAGGCCGAAAATTAAACGTCGTTTCATAAACACAAAAAACCTTACCACGAAGACATCAAGACTCCAAGTTTTTGGAAAACTCTTTGTGCCTTGGGGTCTTGATGGTTAAGAAGCCCGCAAAAGCGCCTCGATTACCGGCAGATCGCCCGGTACGGTCACTTTTGGATTGGGTGTTGCGCCGGGCACGAGTTGAACCGGCTGGCCGATCAATTCGCACGCCGCCGTGTCATCCGTGAGAACCAGTTTCTTCTCCCGAGCTGTGGAAATGGCGCGACGGATGATTTCCACCCGGAACGTTTGCGGCGTCTGCACCGACCAGAGCTTCGAACGGTCATGCGTCCGGGAAACGGTCTTGCCGTCGCCCGATTCCTTGATCGTGTCCGTTACCTGCTGCGCCGCGACCGCCGCCCCCGTCTCTCTCGCGGCGGTTATCGTCGCGGCGATCATCGCCTCGGTCGTGCAGGGCCGCGCGGCATCCTGGATCGCGACGATTTCTGTCTTCGGCGACAACGCCACCAGACCGTTCCAAACCGAGTCCTGCCGTTCCGCACCGCCCACGACCATGCGAAAAGGTTTATGAAAATGGAATTTTACCGATAGCTCCGTGAATTGTTTCTGCATCCCGTCGCGCACGACCAGGATGATTTCGTCCACGCACTTCGCGTCGTTGAACTTCTTCCAGGTATGCGCGATGACGGGGCGGCCGGCGATCTCCAGCCAGAGCTTGTCCGAGCCCATGCGAACCCCTTTGCCGGCGGCTACGAGTATGGCGGCGTTCATTTGGAGAAATTGGCCGCGGAAGCTTTGCCTTATCCGATGCGCCAGACGATGCGCGCCTTGTTCAAATCGTATTGCGACATCTGCATCTTCACGCGGTCGCCTACCGTGAGACGGACAAAGCGCTTCCGCATCTTGCCGGAAATGGTCGCCAGCACCTGGTGCTTGTTGTCCAGTTCGACTCGGAACATCGTCCCGGCAAGCACCGTCAAAATACGTCCCTCAACTTCTATGTGTTCTTCCATGAATTGATATGAATCTATCCGATATGCCGCGCCCAAAGCGAATCAAAAATCATCAGCGGCAAAATGAATCGAGCGACGTTCGTTTTCAGAACGCCGCTCGTTGATGCTGTTTCAAAAATTAATAACGGTCACGGCCGCCGCCGCCGCCACCACCACCGCCGTATTCACGACGCGGACCACGGTCGCCGCGGTCGCTGCGGGGACGTTCTTCTTTCGGGCGCGCGATGTTGACTGTCAGGGCGCGTTCACCGAGCGTCGCGCCGTTCATGGCGGCGATCGCCTTTTGTGCCTCTTCGGGTGAGGACATGGTGACGAATGCGAAGCCGCGTGAACGGCCGCTCATCCGGTCCATCATGAGATTCGCCTCGACGACGGTGCCGTGTGCGGCAAACGCCTCTTGGATCTCGTTTTCAGTGGTGTTGAAGGAAAGGTTTCCAACAAACAGTTTCGTGCTCATTTTCGTAGGGCTGAGAGACAAACCGCCGCTTCGGACTGTTCCCGATTGCCGGGTTTCAAATCGTTCACCAGAAGATTTACCATGACCAGAATTGACAAGTTTTCTAACAGACAACCCGACTGTAGCCATTCCCGGAAAAATTGCAAGGCATTTTTTGCACCCAATGAAGGCGCTAGCATCATTTACTTCTGCGGGGGGAAACAATTCCGATTGCAACAATCCCATCTTGGCCAGTCGGAATTTCGTGCCGATGGACAGGCAGCCGAAGCCGTATTTGACGCTGCGGCGGAAGTTGATGGAGGACGCCTCCTTGAAATACTTCGTGGGGCAGCTCACCTCGGCTATTGTGAAGCCGTGCCAGAAAATTTGCGCGAGCATCTGGTTGTCGAACACGAAGTCGTCGGAGTTTTTGGACAGGTCAATCTTCTCCAGNNAGCGAGTAGCCGCCCAGAATCCGGCTGGCCAGCACGCAGGGATGCAGGCCGTTGGCGATGATGGACGCCATGGCCGGAATGAGCAGGGGAGTGTATTGATAATCCGGGTGGACCATGATGACGATGTCTGCGCCCGCGGCGAGCGCTAGGCGGTAGCAGGTCTTTTGGTTGCCGCCGTAGCCGGTGTTCTTTTCGTGGACATGGACGCGCACGCCGGGCAGGGATGAGGCAACTTCCACGGTGTTGTCGCGGCTGCGGTCGTCCACGAGGATGATTTCGTCCACGATGCCCTGCTGGCGGACTTCGTCCACGGTCTTGATGACGGTCTTGGCGGCGTTGTAGGCCGGCATCACAACTACGATTTTTTTGCCGTTATACATTTGCAGATCGTCTTAAATTTAAAACAAATCTTTTTGTTGTTCGCGCTTTTCTTTGATGGCCTGGAGCAGGCGGATTGCGTCCAAATCTTTTTGCCGTCCGACGGCGGCTTTCGCGGCGATGAGCGCATCAAGGTTCAACATGCGGAATTCGCCATAAGACATGACGTGCGGAACGGATCGTTGCAAGACCTGTTCGTAATCACCAATACCCGCCACTTCGCCCAGGCAGTCCAAAACTCCCAAATCCGTGTTCAAATAAATGTTTTTCAACCTGACGCAAAGCTCGTCGGTCAATTCCAGCGGCAGCTTGTTGGTGGTCAAGCGATGGCGTGGGCGCAGATCCTTCACGGCAGCTTCAAGCCGCCGGAGATTTTCGCGGCTGAACCGGCAGCAGATGTCCAAATCCAAAGTGACCAGTGATGCGCCATGCAAAACTCCGCAGACGCCGCCGATGATGACAAACTCCACTTTCTGCTCTTTGAGTCGGGACAGCAATGCCTTGTCATTTTGCGGCATGACGTTCTCCTGCTTCCTTGACTTCCAGGATCAAATCCAACGCGCGTTGATGCTGCTCCAGCCGTTGTTCCGGCGTCAATTGCAACGCGTCTTCGACGAGTGACATGTCAAATCCGTATTCAGCCGCCGCGCGCCACGCCGGGCCGGCGTCCGGCGGCATCACATACTCGCCGTTCATTTGAGCCAATGTCGCTGCGTCAATCATGGAATCAACTTAAACTTGAGCGGCGGGTTTTCAATGCCTCATTTGCCGACGGCCTTCACAACTTTCTGCGCCGCGTCGGCCATTGAATCACCGGTGATGATGGCCACGCCGGATTCGGCCAGCGTTTTTTTGCCGGCAACGACGTTGTTGCCTTCGAGCCGGACGACGAGCGGAAGTTTCAAGCCAGTTTCCTTGACCGCCGCGACGATGCCGGTGGCGATGACGTTGCAGTCCATGATGCCGCCGAANNCGCCGCCCACGTCGAGGAAGTTCGCCGGGTTGGAGCCGCAATGCTGGATGATGTCCATCGTGGCCATCGCCAGGCCCGCGCCATTGACAAGACACGCTATGCTGCCGTCGAGCTTGATGTAATTGAGCGAAAATTTGGATGCCTCGATCTCGAGCGCCGCTTCCTCGTTCAAGTCGCGCATCTCCAAAATGTCCTTGTGGCGATACAGTGCGTTGTCATCGAGCGAAATTTTCGCATCGAGCGCCACGACAGTTTCTTTTCCGTCCGCGAGTTCAACCACGGCCAGCGGATTGAGTTCCACCATCGCTGCGTCACATTCCCACCATGTGTTATAGACGCCGGTGATGAGCTTCACGCCGGCATTGAACAAATCGCCTTTAAGACCGAGCGCAGCGGCTATCTTACGCGCCTGATACGGCATGATGCCAACGGCTGGATCAATCGTTTCCTTGAAAATCTTTTCTGGATGTTTCTCCGCCACTTCCTCGATGTCCATGCCGCCCTCGGTGCTGGCCATGATGAGCGGGCGGGAGGTTTCGCGGTTCAGCAGCACGGCGAGGTAAAATTCCTTTTTAATCTTTGCGCCGGCGGCGATGAGCAGCGTCTGCACCTGCCGACCTTCAGGACCGGTCTGCTTGGTCACGAGCGTCTGGCCGAACATCTTCTCCGCGAAACCCACCGCCTCGTCCACTGACGATGCCACTTTGACGCCGCCCTGGAAGCCNNCGGGGATTTCGAGAGTGACGGCGACGCCATATCTGGCGAGCAACTGCTTGGCTTGGTATTCGTGGATGTTCATTTCTAAAATTTAATCGGTGAATTAAAAACGATTGCCGCCGGAAATCAAACATTTAAGCAGATACTCTGCGACTTGATGTGATTATCGGATGTTGAACGTCGCGACGATGGGACGGTGGTCTGAACCGAGTCCCCAGTTTGGGATTGTAGGCGCGTAGGTCTCATTCGTCACCCAGTCACGCGACATGGAAGGGCTCAATAAAATGTAATCAACGCGACTGTAGGTGTCGTCTGCGCCGTAGAAATACGTCCATGTTATATTTCGTGGCTCGTGATAAAAGTTTTCTGCGGAACCAGCGTCGCCGTTGCGCTCGGCAGGGCGGGTGTCGGTGAGCTTGAACTTGCCGCGCCCGATGATTTCCTTGGTCGAATCGGAATCTTTTGTGTCGTTTAGGTCACCCAAGACGATCAGTTTTGCATTCGGATTTGCTTTGAAGCGCTCGTCAATGATGCCGCGCAAGACTTTTGCCTCGCCGAGGCGTTCCTCGGCTTCATCGGCGTCGGTCGTGACCAGATGTGACTTCAAGTGCGCTGCGAAGAGGGTGAAAGTGAAATTGGTCGCAGCCTGGATGTCCAGTTCTGCAAAGCCTCGTTTGACTTGAAAGCGTTTGCCATCGAGCAGGAAATATTCGTTCGTATGCGGTCGGCGCGCGACGATGGGCAGCTTGCTCAAAACGGCAACGTGGATGTTTGTGTCGAAGCTGCTGACATGTTCCCAAAACGGAAAATCCTGCCCGTCGGCCATGAGCGAGGCGCGTAATTCCATCAGGGCGTTGGTGCCGCCCATTTCTTCGAGTGCGAGCACATCGGGATTCATGGCCTTGATGCTCTCTCGTATTTTCGCCCTGGCTTCGGCGGATTTGACGACGTGTCGCGATTCGGTCGGCTGGTCCAGATAATTTTCGACGTTGTA
>PKZR01000412.1:0-4375 GCA_003133815.1 Limisphaerales bacterium
ATTCCAGATCATCCACCATGTCCTCATACCGCACTTCCAGATGCTGGTTTTTTATCAGGGGCGCAAGGGTTTGCCATAGGCTCATCATCACGGCATATTCTTCAACTGTGTTTTCGAGGGTAAAATAGGCTGCGCTGACCTGGCCAAGCGGTATGGGTTGCATGAAACAGCTCAAGACCACGTCGCGCGGATCGCGCAGGGCGATGAGCAGCTTGATTTCTGGAAAAACGCGGATGAGCGCGGGAATCAGAAAAGTCAGTGACGGATTCTTGTCAATCAACAGCCGCCCGCCAAGTGGCTTGCCTAAAAATAATTCGGCGGAACGGAAGTAGCCGGCGCGCGAATGCTGGATAGCGTCATTTGGGGCAGGTTCAAGAAACGAAAGCAGGGGTGTTTCATCCGGGAAACGGTTTTTTAGGGGAGTAAAGGCGTCGTCATGGAAAATCTCCGTTTCCTCCACCGAGGTGATGTCCGGGTGTGAGTCCAGAACCTGTTCCAGCAGGGTGGTGCCGGAACGGGGGTGGCCGCCCAGCAAGGCGAACCGGCGCGGAGGCGTCAGCGCCGGGGCGTTGTCAAACCAGCGTTGGAGCATCCCGGCCGTGACGTTCGCCTGCATGTCGGTGATGCGCCTGCGGACAATTTTCAGCTCGGCCAGAAAACGCGCCGATTGCGGCTGCAACAGCGCCTTGGCCTGCACGAATGCGGCGAAGGCCTCGTCGTAACGTCCCTGACGATCCAGAATGCCGCCCAGTTCATACCATGTTTGCGCATGAACCCAGGCGTCCGGATTCGGTTTGGCGACAAAGGAGCGGATGATCCGTTCCGCTTCTTCCAGCCGGCCAGCCTGTCGAACCAGCCGGGCGCGGGTGAGCAACGCTTCGGGGCAGAAACTGTTTAGTTTCAACGCCCGATCCACCATTGCGGCGGCATCCTCCACGCGGCGCAGGCGTTCGTATAGTTTCGCCAGTTGAACGAACATTTCCGGCGTGGCGTTCTTCTGATCGAGTGCGCGGAGATAAAAACGCTCGGAAAGGGCGAAGTTGCTGAAATCGCGGCATTGGTGTCCTGCTATGGCGAGGGTTTCCGTCTTATTGGGTGCCATGCGGACGGCCTTGTCAAAACAAGCCTCGGCTTTTGAGAAATCATAACGCAAACCATGAAGACGTCCCAAGTCCAGTTGAATGCCCACATTGGAAGGGTTCAAGCGGCTGGCCCGTTCCATGGTCTCGATGGCCTGCTGGAAATCCCTGCGATTCCAGGCCTCGCCCACCGCCTTGAGCATTCGATCCAAAGAGCCTTTGGAAATCAGCAATGGGCGCTTCAGCTTCATGATAAGACCGAAGTTAGATGCTGAAATTTTTTATGCAAGCCGTCTTTGAATCTTTGGGAGCTGAATCGGCTTAAATGCATCGCCAATCCGGTGGGGCAGTGCCTCACGGTCGTCCGCTGCAAAGCGTGTTCCGTGGCAGCGGACGTAAGTCCGCTCAAACAAAAAATTCAAACCCCGCTCCGTAAAACGAGCGGGGTTTTTATTTTTCAAATTATCTTTCACAGCCGCCAAGCGGCGACCGAAAATAGCCCGCAGTTTCNNAAGCCCCGGCAGGGGCGACAGATTCGTGCGTCGAATGAAACGCATTCTGCCGCCTCTCCGGGGCTTGATGGATTTTCGACATTTTACCCACGGTTGAAACCGTGGGCTATTGTCTTTCATGCCCGCTGGCATTGGAACTCCGGCAAAGCTCCAGCCGCCGGCGTGCCGGCGTTTTGGACTGCGGCGGTCTCCTGCCGCTTCTTGACCCTTAAAACCGCAAAATCGCCCATTTATTGGCTTTTCAGCAAATCCACCCGGCTTTTCTTGCAAGAAAAATGGTTTGCCCAGCAAGAAAAATGAAATCTCTCCCGAGCAAAATATTTTATCTCGCGAGAAAAATGAATTTCCCCCGGAGAAAAATGATTTCTCTCGCGGACAAAAAGATTTNNTTTTCCTTGGAGGAAAATGATTTTGCTCCAGAGCAAAACAAGTTTTCTCACGGGCAAATTGAATTTTCCTCGGGGAAAATTAAATTATCGCCGGAGGAAAATGATTTTTATCCGAAGGAAAATGGAAAAGTTCCGCTGGAAAATTTCCGGTTTTTGAATCTGCAGAGTTCACAGATGAACGCAGGATTTCCAATTTATATCCGCGTCATCCGCGGATAAAATAAATGTCCCTGTTTGCGAGGTGAGTCATCCCGGCTAAATCTGTTTTTTTGTAACCTCCTCGGTTTACATGCGTCTGACTTAAAAGACACCTCATTCTTGACGAGACCTGTCTGATCCCGCCATTAAGGTCATGGGGTGACTTAAGAGAAAGCGAGAATAATCGAGATCAATATGAGTCAAGTCATAGCTTCACTTGCATTCATGAAAAACAACGCGCCGAACACGCTCGCCTTTGCGCGAGGAGTGTTCATCGGTCTGACGGGCAACACGGGATTCGGCACATTGCCGGCAGGGGCGCTGACGTTGCTGGACACTTCCATTGACAAACTGGAAGAGGACATCGGCAACACAAAGACCGGTGGTTCGGCGGAAACGGCAATTCAGGAGGCGCAACGCGTCCTCGTCAACAATCAGTTGCACAAACTGGCGATTTTCTGCCAGGAAAACTGCAACAACGACCCGACGGTCTTTCTTACCTCGGGTTTCAAACTGGCGCACACCACCCACACGCATTCACCGCTCCCGAAATGCGTCATCAACTCCGTGGCCAATGGCGCATCCACGCAATTGGTCGTGGAAGCGGCGCCGATGGCCAACGCAAAGAGTTGGGAGGCGCAGGTCTGGGTCGGCACCAACCCGCCGAAGCACGCCGACTGTCTCAAGCCGACGCGCAAGATGACCCTCATCAACCTGACTCCTGGCACGCTGGTCAATATCCAGATGCGCGCGCTGGGCGGCAGCACGGGGTTCTCGGACTGGAGCGACGTGGTGCAGCACATGTGCATGTAAGTCCTTGAGGACGGACAGCCATTGGAAGTTAAAAGTTGGGTTAGCAGAACAAGCCGCGCGGTCAATCTCCGCGCGGTCATTTTTTTGTCCGCTGATTTTATGGCGAGGCAGGCGGAGTGGGATCGACCGGCGGTTGATTGGATGATAAATTGGAAGGGATACCGGCCTCCTGATCTGCGTCAGTGACCGGATAAATATTAGCAACGGGATCGTTGTCTTGGAGTGCTTTCAAGTGATTGGCCACAATCAAAACTTTTTGCACATCCGGGTCCATGTTGGCTTGCGGTTGCGCGGTGGTATTGTTTTGCGTCGTCGTGCCGAACGGCAGGCTGGTTCCATTGTTCGCAGCATTATTGAAATTATTCCCGCCGCCTTGTCCTCCGGCAAAGCTTTGCCCGGTGGGAGTCGTTGCACCATTGAAGTTCGGTGGGGGAAATCCATTGCCGCCACCAAAGCCGCCGGCCGGCTGAAAGGCCGGGAGCGGGATGCCGGACACTGAATTGAAAATCGGGCCGTGCTGTGCGGCTGGACCGCCCTTGTCGCTGTCGGTCGTGTTCACCAGCGGGATTTCCTGCACCACGCCATGGTTGTTGAAGGTGATGGACCTGGCCTTTTCGTCAATCTTGACGACTTCAATGTCGTCTTCCCGCTGTCCCTGGGCGAGCATGTAGGATTGATCCCCCGGTTTGCCGGCGACGGTGGTTTTATACAGGGCTTCAGCCTGTCCCATGATGGACATGATGCCATTGGGCGTGATTTTCACCTCCGGTTCGGGGGGCGCCGCGTTCGGGTCAACAGGGGGGGGCGGCGGATTCAAGGCAAAAACATTGCGCACAACGATCGCCGCGTAGGGATTGTCTGTCAACGCGAGGTCGTCCGCGCGCAGGCTGGTGTTCAACGCCAGTCCGCCCGCGAGGCAAAGAGCAAATTTCCAAACGCGCTTCATGTTTACAAAATATACCGCGTGCCGACCCAAACTCAAACACCAACGGGGGACATTGGTTGCGGTCATCGGCGGCAGATTTTTTAAGCGCACAAAATTTCCGCGCCGCCGGTCGGTTGGCCAGCCCTCCCCAATGACCGACCAGCCTGATGCGTCGCAATGAAGCGATGGGGGCTTTTGTTTTCAAAAAAGACCGCTCTGGGTCTGGGTTTACCGGCTTGGTCTGGCTACATCACAATCCCAATTGTATTCGTCGTTATTTTGTGTCTTAACTGGCTTAAGAAACGAAAATAATTTCAAATTAAGATAATACCAGTTTTACCATGCTCACATCACCCAAACTCCCCGGATTCCTGTCGCCCGCGCCGGCGAACGGCAATCTGATTTTGTAACCACGAATGGACACGGATAAACACGGATTGTCACCTCTGCAAAAGTGGC
>PKZR01000412.1:4388-17395 GCA_003133815.1 Limisphaerales bacterium
TTAAATAATCTTCTTTATGCTGACATCGCACGAACTTTTCGGATTCATGTCGCCCGCGCTGGCGAACGACATTTTGAATTTCACCCACGAATCGGACAAGACCACCTACAAGGCCACGGTCACCTCGGTGGCGGACTTGCGCAAGGTGCGCCCCGTGTTTCTGGAACGCCAGCCGCGCACGCAGCGCCATGCCATGATGGCGGCATCGCTCTCGCGCCCCGCGCTGGAGACCGCCGCGGGCGGTTTGCTCCGCGCCTGGCTGGTGAAGCAGCAGCGCCCCATGCTCGTGGAGTTCCTCAACGCGCTGGAAATCAAGAACGAGGAGGGCGTGGTGGAGGACCTGCCCAAGGAGGTGGACGACGCGAAGTTGAAGTCCGCCATTGATGTGCTGCTGGCCAAGCACCCGCCGGAAACCGTGGCCGTCTATCTGAACTGTTTCAACGACATGAACATGGCGGGCTGGGCGAACTTGAAGACGATGCTGGAATCGGATCCCCGCCTGCAACTGGGCGCGCACGCGTGAGGAAGCTGGTGTAGCCGCGTTTGTAAAAACGNNTCCGCGTTTTCACAAACGCGGCTACAGGCGGCAATACTTGGCTTGACCTTTTTCTTCCGCATGGCAGACTGTCCGGCTCGGTTTAATAATTTATGCAGCACATTAGAAATATCGCCATCATCGCGCACGTCGACCACGGCAAGACGACGCTCGTGGATTGTCTCCTGAAACAGTCCGGCACGTTCCGCGCCAACCAGCACGAATCGAAGGAGGAGCGCCTGATGGATTCCATGGATTTGGAAAAGGAAAAGGGCATCACCATCCGCGCCAAGAACGCCGCGTTCAAATACAAGGATTACCACATCAACATCGTGGACACCCCGGGACACGCCGATTTCGGCGGCGAGGTGGAGCGCATCATGAACATGATTGATGGCGTGCTGCTGGTGGTGGATTCCGCCGAAGGCCCGCAGGCGCAGACGCGCTTCGTGCTGCGCAAAGCTTTGGAAGCAGGCGCCAAGCCCATCGTCGTCATCAACAAGATTGACCGCGAGAACGCGAACCCGAAAAAGGTGCTCGACCAGGTGTTCGAATTGTTCATGTCGCTCAACGCCACGGACGAGCAGTTGGATTTTCCGTTTATTTACGCCTCGGCCAAGCAGGGCTACGCCAAGACCGATCTTGCCCACGTCACCGGCACCATGGAGCCGTTGTTCGAGGCCATCACCAAGCACATCCCGCCGCCCCGTGCGAAGGCCGGCGACGGTTTTCAATTGCTCGTGGCGAACCTGGATTACTCTGATTACCTCGGACGTATCGCTTTCGGCAAGATTTACGAAGGCAAGGTCAAGCTCGGCGACCCCGCCATCTGCCGCCACGGCCACGGGAAGATTTCCAAGGGCAAAATCACGGCGATTTTCCATTTCGAGGGAATGAAACGAATCGAAGTTCCCGAGGCGCACGCAGGCGACATCGTCGGCCTCACGGGTTTCGAGGACGTATTCATCGGCGAGACCATTTGCGATTCCGAGGCGCGCACCATGCTGCCGTATATCCCGATTGACCCGCCGACCATCCAGATGGAATTCGCCGTCAACGACAGTCCGCTTGCCGGACAGGACGGCAAGCTCGTCACCGCGCGCCACATCTGGGACCGGCTCGTGAAGGAAATCCGCACCAACGTCGCGCTTCGCATCGCCCAGACCAGCGACCCGAAGATTTTCGCCGTCAGCGGCCGTGGCGAAATGCAGATTGCCATCCTCGTCGAGCAAATGCGGCGCGAAGGCTATGAAGTTTTGGTCTCCCGCCCCGAAGTTCTCTGGAAAAAGGACGCCAAGACCGGCCTCCCACTGGAGCCGATAGAAAAATTGTTCGTGGAAGTCCCGAGCGAGAACCTCGGCACCATCATGGAGAACCTTTCCGGCCGCAAGGCGCAGATCACGAACATGAACCACGTCGGCAACCAGGTCTCCGTCGAGGCGCTCGTGCCGATGCGCGGNNGTCAGCATGGATTCCGGCGAGGCCACCAGCTACGCGCTGAACATGGTGCAGGAACGCGGCCGCCTCATGATCGAGCCCGGCGACAACGTCTATGTCGGCATGATCGTCGGCGAGAACGCGCGAGAGAACGACATTCCGGTGAATCCCGTGAAGGAAAAGCGCCTCACCAACATGCGTTCGCAGGGCGACGGCAAGGGCATCATGCTCAACTCGCCGCTGAAATTGAGCCTAGAACGCGCGCTGGAGTATATTGACGTGGACGAATACGTGGAGGCGACGCCAAAAAATCTGCGGCTGCGGAAAAAAATCCTCGATGAGAACCAACGCAAACGTTCCGAGAAATCCCGCGTCATCAAGTTTATCGCCGAATAATCCGGCAACCCAATTCACTGCCGCCCGGAGGGTTTCGACCTTCCGGGCGGTTTGGTTTTGGTTAACCCAGGCTCAATTGAACCATGACCGGTAAAAGCTGCGGAGGGCCGCCCACCCGCTGGGAGAACCGCTGCAGCACATGGTCTGCAAAGGCGATGCGCTTGCCGGACAACCGGATCTCGGGGAAGAACCCGTCCGGCCCGTAAAACCGAAACCGGTGGACGCGCCCCAGCGGCGTTCTCTCCGTGAGCTGCTGGACGATGGTCATGGGACTGCCCGTCCTACCACGGTGGTCAAGGCGGGTGCGGATAAGTTTTGACAGGAATCCAACCGTCAGCTTTCATCAATTCATGACAGGAAGGACGAAGGGGTAAAAGTCAGGTCTCGTGCCTGTGTAAACACTTCGCCCTAATATCAATTTGACCTCGTGAAATTTGGTCGTCATCAAGAACGAAAAGGAATATGGCTGGATGCATTTCCGGTCCGGTGCGATTCTAAGTAATTCTATCATGCGCCGTCTCAATGGAAATGAGTTGGGTGTTCTGGTTATCGCGTCGGTGTTCATCGTTTGTGGGGCGTTCATGTTGATTGATCCGACGGAGTTGAATGTTGTTCATCGGGCATACAAAAGAACGGGCTCTACCATTGAACATGTCTCGAAGGAAGATTCGCAAATTTACGGAGCGGTCGCAATTATCCTGGGGTCTGGCCTAGTCTGGATTGTGTTCTACGGTCGGCGGAAATGAGGCGGCTCAACTATTGCGGTTTGCCGCAGTTGAAACCGAGGGCTGTTTTCATCCTTGCCGTGGGTGCTGAAAAGGAATGAGTCGGAATCGTTGGGCAGTTCGTCCGTGCGGAGGGCAGGGGGTCAGGACTTCATCGCGGGCTTGCCGGAGTATTCCATGCCGACGAGGCAGACGTCGTCTTCGAATTCGTGGCTGGTGGAAAAGCTGCGGACGGCTTCGAGCAGGTCGTCGAACATTTGTCCGGTGGGCTTGCCCACCTGTGCCTGCACGTCCACTAGGAGCCGTTGCTGGGTGTAGAGTTCCTCGTTTTCGCCCTGCACCTCGTAAAGGCCGTCGGTGAAGAGCATGATGAGGTCGCCGGGGGCGATCCTGGTCTCCGAGGTTTCGTAGGGGGGGTCGTCGAAGAGGCCGAGAGCGGGCTGGCCGTGGCCGCCGATGTTGGCGAGGGTCTGGATCTTGTCTTCGGCGCGGCGGAGGATGAGGGGCTTGGGATGGCCGGCGTTGGCGTAGCGCAGGACGCCGGTCTGGGAATTGGCGACGAGATAAAAGGCGGTGGTAAGCATGGGCGATCCGGTGCTTTTGAGGATGTTGCACAGGTCGGAGTTGAGCTTGCGCATGAAATTTCCGGGTTCGCGCGCGAAGGGCTTCAATTCCTCGGCCAGCGCACGGATCATGGCGGTGACGAGGGCGGCGCGGACGCCGTGACCGGCGACGTCGCAGATGAAGACGCTGGCTTCGGTGTCTGAAAGTGCGGAGAGGCTGAAGAAATCGCCGCTGACGGTTTCTGCGGGCTGGTAACGGTGGGTGAACTGGAAGGCGCTTTGTTCGGGCGCGGCGTTTTTTGGGAAAACGGGGTATTGCTGCGGCAGCATGGTGAGCTGGATTTCGCGGGCGGTGCGCAGGTTTTCCTCCATGATGAGGTTTTTGGCGCGGGTCTCCTCGCGGCTGCGGGCGAGTTCGCCGGTGGCGCGGCGGATCTGCTCCTCGGAATGTTTGCGCTCGGTGATGTCCTCGACTGTGCCTTCGTAATAAAGCAGTTTGCCCTCGGCGTCGCGCACGGCGCGGCAGTTTTCGGCGATCCAGATGATGTCGCCGTCCTTGCGGAAGATCTTGGACTCGAAGCCGCTCAAGGTGTCGCCCTCCTGCATGAGGCGNNAGGAGGTAATGGCCGTCCGGCGTGGTGCGGAAGATGCCTTCAACCAGGTGGTCAAAGACGCCATAGTAGTTGTTTTTCTCCTGGATGAGGGCCAGGCGCTCGTTCTGCCGCTCCATCGCGCAACGGATGGTGCGCTCGAGCTTCTGCGGGGTGTATTCCTCGCGTGCAAGGAAATCCTGCGCGCCGGCGGCGATGGCTTCCACGGAGAACTCTGCGTCGGCGGCCGAGCCGAGGACGATGATGGGGATGCACGGTGCCTGGACTGAGAGCGAAGTGATCTGGAACAGGGCGGCGGCATTGACGGAGGCCGGCTCGAAGAGGATGGCGTTGAACGGGCTTTTCTTGAGCGTGGAAATAACGGCTTCAAATGAGGCGGATTGTATGGTGCCACCGGTTTTGGCCAGCGCGCCGGCAGCGTCGAGCGCGATGCGCCCGTCACCCCCCACCAACAAAACATTCAACGGTTGAGATTCCATAGTGCGGCCTGATTTGCCTTGAGGCGGAAAACCGGCCACCTTGTGCTACCAGCGGTTAGCATACAACTTTGGCGCGCGCCCGCAAGAGGCGGGAGGATTTTTCTGCAAATGAGGCTTGTTGCCGGGCGGAAGTTGCGGGTAATTTCAAACGATTTATGAAACCAACCCGCATCGGACTCTTCGGCATCGGCCTCGACGCCTACTGGCCGCAGTTCAAGGGNNGTCACGACCTATGCGCTGTCGTCCACGGTCCTGCCCGTTGTGCAGCGCGCCAAGGTTCCGGTCATCGTGCTGAATCTGCAGCCGGCTGCGGCGATTGATTACGCGAATTTTAACGCGATGGCCGACCGCACGGCGATGACCGGCGACTGGCTGGCGCATTGCGCGGCGTGTCCCGTGCCGGAAATTGCCAACGTGTTCAACCGCGCGGGGATTGATTTCCATCAGGTCACCGGGATGCTGCATGACGACCCGGTTTTCTGGAATGAAGTGGACGCGTGGATTGACGCCGCGCGTGTGGCGGACGTGATGTTCCACAACCGGCTCGGCCTGATGGGACATTATTATGGCGGGATGCTGGACATTTATTCCGACACGACGCTGCAGTGCGCGACGTTCGGCGGCCATCTGGAAATTCTCGAAGTGGACGAGCTTGCGGCGCTGCGCCGGGACGTTTCCGCCAAGCAAATCAAGGAGCGCGTGTCGAAGTTCAAGAAAGTTTTCGACGTGCAGGCCGATTGTTCGCAGGCGGAGCTGGAACGCGCCGCCAAAACTTCCGTCGCGCTGGACCGATTGGTGAAGGAGCACGATCTCGGCTCGCTCGCCTATTATTATATGGGCACCGGCCAGCCGGAAAATGAGGACGCGATCAGTTCAATCATATTGGGCAATTCACTTTTGACGGCTCGCGGAATTCCCGTTGCCGGTGAATACGAGGTCAAGAACGCGCAGGCGATGAAAATCATGGACACGTTCAGCGTCGGCGGGTCGTTCACGGAATATTACGCGATGGATTTCAACGACGACGTGGTGCTAATGGGTCACGACGGGCCGGGTCACATCAAGATCGCCGAGGGCAAAACCAAGGTGCGTCCGCTCAAAGTGTATCACGGCAAAGTGGGCAGGGGACTTTCGGTGGAAATGTCCGTCAAGCACGGCGCGGTGACGCTGCTGTCCGTCGTGGAAACGGCGGAGGGCAAATTAAAGTTGATCGTGGCCGAAGGCAAATCCGTTCCCGGCCCGATTCTGGAAATCGGGAACACTAACAGTCGCTACAAGTTCAGCATCGGCGCGCGCGCTTTCGTGAACAATTGGAACGCACACGGTCCGGCGCATCATTGCGCCGTCGGCGTCGGCCACATCGCGGGCAAAATTGACAAGCTTGGCAAGCTGCTCGGCATCGAGAGCGTCAAAGTTTGTTAAAAGCGGAGAGGATTGGCGCACCGGCGTTGCGCACCGGATTACTTCAGCTACACTGTATTCGTGCCAAGTGTTTTCATCAAGACTTACGGATGCCAGATGAACGAGCGCGACAGCGAAGCCGTCGCCGCGCAGCTCGTCGCCAAAGGCTATTCGCTTGCCAAAACTGAAAATGTCGCCGATGTGATTCTGCTGAACACTTGCAGCGTGCGCGATTTCGCGGAGCAGAAGGCCATCGGCAAAATGCAGAACCTCGCCGCTGACGTTCGTAAAAATCGGCCGGATGTCGTGCTCGGTTTCATGGGCTGCATGGCGCAGAGCCGTGGACAGGAATTGCTTGATAAGCTGCCCGACGTGGATCTAGTTATCGGCACGCAGAAATTTCACCATACGGCGGATTATCTCGAGGAAATCCTTTCCGGCGCGCGCAAAAAAATCGTGGACGTTGCCGCCGAGGAAAAAAGCGAGGCGACCATCCGCGAACATCTGCTCAACGGCAGCGCCAAGACGTCCGTATCCGCGTTCGTCAGCATCATGCAGGGCTGCAATCAATACTGCACGTTCTGCATCGTGCCCTACACGCGCGGCGAGGAACGCAGCCGGACGATTCCCGACATCGTCGCCGAATGCCGCGAACTCGTTTCGCGCGGCGTAAAGGAAATCACTTTGCTCGGCCAGATTGTCACGAGCTTCGGCAAGCGCGACATTCCAAATCAAAATGGAAAATCCGCATTTGTTCAACTCCTTGACGCTGTTCACGAAATCGAAGGCTTGGAAAGAATCCGCTTCACCTCGCCGCACCCGAAAGGTTACGGCGACGATTTGATCGAGGCCTACGCGCGTCTGCCAAAACTTTGCGAGAGCGCGCACATTCCCGTCCAAAGCGGCAACGACCGCGTGCTCAAGCTCATGCACCGCGGCTATACGCGCGAAAAATTTCTCGGCATCATCAAAAAATTGCGCGCCGCCAAGCCGGAAATCGGCATCACCACCGACATCATCGTCGGCTTTCCCGGCGAGACGGAACAGGATTTTGAGGAAACGCTCGCGCTCGCGCACGAGGTGGAATTCGACAACGCCTACATCTTCAAATACTCGCAACGTCGCGACACGCCCGCTGCAACGATGCCCGACCAGGTGCCGCAAAAAATTCGCGAGGAACGGAACCAGCGCCTTCTCGAAACCGTCAACGAAATCGGCGCGCGCAAATATGAAAATTTCATCGGACGGCAGACGCAGATTCTCGTGGAAGGGCCGAGCAAGAAAAACGCGGCGCGGATGTCCGGCCGCACGCGCTGCAACAAGATCGTCCTTTTCGATGGCACGGCACGGCATCGCGGCCAGATCATGGATTTGAAGATCACGCGCGCCGGTTCCTTCACGCTTTACGGCGACCCGGCGATTGTGAATTTGTGAGGGGGATTTACTTTTGAATTTTTCATGTCCTTTCGTGTCAATTCGTGGTTAGCTTTCTGAAAATGAAATTGTCTCTTTTAACGATTTCCCTCGGAGTCATTGCGGGTTTGCCGCAGGTCTATGGTCTGCTGCATCCGGCGGGCCTAGCTTCCGCCGCGCGCAAATTTCCACGCAACCTGCCTGCCGGCATCTTTCTCATGCTGCTTGGAACGGCTTGGTTTTTGTGGAACGTCAACAGCGAACCCATCGCGGATTTTTCCGTCTTCAAACCGTACATGATGGCCGCATTTGCTGCCGTCGGGATTGGGTCGTGCATTTTCGTGCAGGATTTTCTGGCCGTGCGCGGACTGGCTGTCGTGCTGCTGCTGCTCGGAAAGTTGATGGTGGATACTGGCCGTCCACATCTGGGCGAATCAAATTGGGTTTTGGTGATTCAAGCGTGGGCTTATGTTTTCATCATTTTGGGAATCTGGTTCACGGTGACGCCGTGGAAATTGCGCGACTTCATAGATTGGGCGACAACAAGTGCGGGGCGCGTGCGGATTCTTTGCCTGATCCGATTGGGATTTGCGGCGGGTGTCGTTGACATAGGCTTGACCGCCTTCCGAGCAAATGGATTTTGATGGTGCGCAGATTTTAATGTGAATTATTTTTATCCGCTGACGGCGCGACAATCACTTCGATTTCCTTCGCGCGAAGTTTTTTTACCAAATCAAGCGGAGCCTTGTCGTCGGTGACGATGATGTCAACGCTTTCGAGTCCGCAGAGCGGCAGCACGGATTGTCGTCCAAATTTCGTGTGGTCGAGGCAGAAAATCACCTTGTGCGCGGCGCGGATCATCGCCTGCTGGATGTCAATCATGATGCCGTGGGAATTTGTGATGCCATCCAAAGTGATTCCGCCTGCGCTCATGATGGCGACGTCTGCATGAAATTTTTTCGAAAACGCTTCAATCGCGAGCGGGCCAACTAAAACTCCAAGTCGCGGATAAATCACACCGCCGCTCAAAATAAGTTCTACATTTGTCGCCGCCGCAAAGTGATTAGCGACGGGCAGGGAGTCGGTCACGATTTGCAGCGGCTTGTCTTCGAGATGCCGAGCGACGTGATAGCACGTCGTGCCTGCGTCGATGATGACGCTTTGATTTGATTGAATAAGTCCGGCGCAAACTCGGCCGATGGATTCCTTTTCGGAAAGCTGATGAGTGTCGCGCTCGGAAAATATAAATTCATCCGTCTTGGGATTGACGAGGCGCGCGCCGCCGTGGGTGCGTTTCAAATTACCGCTCAATTCCAAAACTGTGAGATCGCGCCGAACTGTGGAAACCGACGCACCAACGTGCTTGGAAAGCTCTTCGAGCGAGGAAAATTCGACTTTTTGAAGATATTCTTCAATGCGATGTTTTCGCTCTTCTGCGGTCATNNCACACTGTGATTGCAAATACGCCAGCACCGCATCGTGCCGTGGTCGAACATTTGGTTCGACAGGCCGTCTATTCGCGTCTCGGCAAACCGCTGCCTCGCGCGGCGGCTGCGCCGAATCCGCTCGTCGTGAACATCAGCGCGCGCCATTGCCATCTGACGCAGGAGGCCGTAGAAACCCTTTTTGGCAAAGGCCATCAGCTGACGGTTCACAAATGGCTTTATCAGGAAGGACAATTTGCGGCGAAGGAAACTTTGACGCTCATCGGCCCGCGCAGCCGCGTGATTTCAAATTTAAGAATTCTCGGCCCATGCCGAAGCTTGAACCAGGTTGAACTCGCCTACACGGACGCGATTGCGCTTGGTTTCGACATTCCGTTGCGCGCGTCTGGCAGCATTAATGGAACGCCGGGCGGAATGCTGATGGGACCGGCGGGATTTTTTGAGATGCCAAACGGGGTCATCCGGGCATTGCGGCACGCTCACTTGAGTCCGGCGGATGCGGATTATTACGGCGTGAAGCACGGCGATCACATGAATTTGAAAATCGGGGGACCGTGCGGCATCACGCTCGAAAAAATGCTTTGCCGCGTGGACAAAAGTTTCAAGCTCGAAGTCCACATTGACACGGACGAAGGCAACGCCTGCAACTTGCAGCCCGACACGATTTGCGAACTTGTAAAATAATTTCAACCACAACAATCAACCCAAATAAATTATGAGCGAAGCGATAGGAATGATAGAAACCAAGGGCTACACCGGTAGCATCGAAGCCAGCGACGCGATGGTCAAGGCCGCGAATGTCACCCTGGTGAAAACCATCCAGATCGGCGGCGGTCTGATCACGGTAATTGCCAAGGGCGACATCGGAAGCATAAAGGCCGCTGTGGACGCAGGCACCAAGGCGGCCAGCAAGGTCGGCGAACTCGTCAGTTCGCACATCATCGCGCGTCCGCACGATGACTTGATCGAGGCGTTTGTCGGCGCAAAAAAATAATCAATCAACAATCAACTCTCAAAAATTATGGCACAGCAAGCAGTTGGAATGATCGAATGCAAGGGACTCTGCGCGTTGCTCGAAGCGACCGACGCCGCGCTCAAATCCGCGAACGTCACCTTCACGGGCTGGGAAAAAATCGGCAGCGGCTATGTGACCGCGTTTTTTCGCGGCGACGTGGCGGCGGTGAAGGCCGCGACCGATGCCGGAGCGGCAGCGGCGGCGCAAGTCGGCTCTGTCGTCAGCGTCCAGGTCATCCCGCGTCCCCACGAAGAACTTGCCGGACTTGGCAAATGGTTGCAGTGATTTTTTCGTGAAAATTCTCGTCGCCAACATCGGCTCGACTTCGCTCAAGTGGCGGCTGTTCGATTTTGCGAACGGCGGCGAACGCCTTTTACACAAGGGCGGCTTCGAGCGCGTTACCGATTATCCGAAGGCGATCGAGGATTGCATGATGGAGTTGAAAAATGCCAAGGCGATTCAAGACGAAAACGAGTTGAACGCCGTCGGGTTCAAGACCGTCATCGCAAAAAACGTAACCGGCTGCGTGCGGCTCGACGAGCGCGTGTTGCAGGCGATGGCGGATTACAACGGCCTCGCGCCCGCGCACAATCCGCCGTATATCACCGGCATAAAATTGTTCGCGCAGCGCGTTCCGAAAGTCCCGCTCATCGCGCTTTTTGAAACCGCGTTTCATCAATTCGCGCCGGAAGCTTCGTTGCGCTATGCTGTGCCGGAAAGCTGGAATCAAATCGGAATCCGCCGGTTCGGTTTTCACGGCGCGAGCCACAAATTCATAGCCGAGCGCTCGGCGGAATTGCTTGGCCGCAGCGACGTGGCCGAGCGAGCGAAACAACTTTATGTTCACGGTCACGCGACGAAAATTTCCGGCGCGCCGTTGCGCGTCATTTCCTGCCATCTTGGCGGTAGTTCGAGCGTCACGGGAATTTTGAACGGTGCGTCCATCGGCACGAGCATGGGCATGAGTCCGCAATCCGGCCTGCCGCAAAACAACCGCGTCGGTGATCTCGATGCCGAGGCAATTCCTTACGCGGTGAAAACTTTTGGAATTTCAATCGAGGAAGCGCAGCGGCAATTGACCAAGGAATCCGGGCTGAAAGGTTTGAGCGGAATTTCAAATGACGTTCGCGAAATTGCCGACGCAGCCGCCAAAGGCGACGCTAAGGCAAAGCTGGCGATTGATGTTTATACTGCCAGCGCGCGGCATTGGATTGGCGGATACTTTCTGGAATTGAACGGCGCGGACGCAATTGTTTTTACAGCCGGCATCGGTGAAAATCGCGCGGACATCCGCGAGGCGATTTGCGCGAACCTCGAAAATCTCGGAATCAAATTGGACGCGGAGAAAAATAAATCTGTCCGCGCGATTGAAGCGGAAATCAGCGCGCCGGATTCACGCGTGAAAATTTTTGTCATCCCCACGAACGAGGAACTTGTCGTCGCGCGCGAGACAAAGCGATTTTTGGAAAACAGAAACAACTGAACCAACACTGAAATTTCAACCTCAACCAAAATAAATTATGTCACAACAAGCAATAGGAATGATTGAAACGCGCGGGCTGGTCGCACTTGTCGAGGCGACCGATGCAATGCTCAAGGCCGCGAATGTGCAACTGGCCGGCCCGATGACGCAGGTCGGCAACGCGCTCGTCACGGCGGTCGTCGTCGGCGACGTCGCGGCGGTGAAGGCCGCCACGGACGCGGGTGCGCAGGCGGTCAAGGCCATCAAAGGCGAACTCGTCAGCGTGCACGTCATCGCCCGTCCGCACGCGGACGTGGAAGCGGTGTTGCCGAAGAAGAAGTAAGCAGATGGAAGCTGGCAGATGGCAGTAAGGGAATTGTTTTCCCAACTTCCAACTCCAATCTCCCAACTCCTAATTTTATGTTTCTCGCCAAAGTAGAAGGCTCGGTGGTCGCCACGAAGAAAGACCCGTCCATGGGTGGCCGGAAGCTTTTGCTTTTGCGCCCGCAGCTAGTGGACGAAAAGGACCCGACGAAATTCCGCCCAGGCGTCAACACCATCGTCGCCGTGGACGCGCTCGGCGCGGGCGTCGGCGAAATGGTTTTGTTCTGCCAGGGCAGTTCCGCGCGGCTCGCGCCGGGCATGAAGGACGCGCCCGTGGACGCCGTCATCATCGGCCTCGTGGACACCGTGGACGTTTTTGGAAAAATAATTTTCAGCACGAACAAGCCGTCGTAAGCCGGATAAAATATGAGCGCAGTGAATGAAACTCTGGTCCGTGACATCGTTGCCGAAGTGATGGGACGATTGAACGGCGGTTCCGCGCCGGTCAAGTCCGCGCCCGCTGCGCCGACTCCGCCGCCGTCGAAGGATTGCGGCTGCGAACACAAAAGCAAATCGCGTCCGGCTCCGGCGCTGCGCGGGAAATTTGGCGTATTCGCGGATGCGAACGAGGCTTGTGTCGCCGCGCAGGAAGCATTTTTGCAATTGCGTGAAAAAGGAATCGCCGCGCGCCGCAAGATTGAAGAAATAGTCAAAGCGCTCGCCGAGAAAAATGCCGAGGTGTGGGGCAGGATTGAATTTGAAGAGACGAAGATTGGCCGCCTCGACCACAAAATCGCGAAGCTGGGACTGATCAAGCTCGTGCCTGGCGTGGATTGGCTGCGGCCCGACGCGCGCAGCGGCGACCACGGCATCACTCTGGAGGAATACACGCCTTTCGGCGTCGTTGGCGCGGTCACGCCCAGCACGCATTCGATTCCGACTTTGAGCGGCAATATCGTCAACATTTGTGCCGCCGGAAATTCAGTGGTCTTCAATGCGCATCCGAGCGCAGCACGTTGCGCTGCCGTCGCCGTGCGCGCTTACAACGAGGCGATTTATCGCGAGACTGGTATCGAAAACGTCGTGTGCGTCATCGAGAAGCCGACGCTTGATTCCTTCAACGCACTTTGCAAACACGAGAACACTCGCCTGCTGCTCGTCACCGGCGGACCGATGGTCGTGAAGGCCGCGATGCAGACCG
>PKZR01000371.1 GCA_003133815.1 Limisphaerales bacterium
TTTGTTCGCCGAGCGGAATCACATCTGCGCGGTGTGCGTGTCCAACGGCCATTGCGAATTGCAGACGCTGGCGTATTCGCAGGGCATGGAACACGTCCTCTACGATTACACGTTTCCGAAATGGAGCGTGGACACCACACACCGGCTGTTCGGCATGGATCNNTGGGGCAGCTCGGATTCCTGCACGGAATGCGGCAAATGTGTCATGGCCTGTCCGACGGGCGCGCTCTTCAACAAAGGCACCACGGTCGGCGAAATGACGCATGACCGCGACAAGCTCGAATTCATCGTCACCGCCCGCGAAAAGAAACAATGGATCGCCACTGATTAAATTTAAATTATGAAGATTCGTTTAGCCACAGCTTGGTTGGGCGGCTGCGCCGGCTGCCACATGTCGTTCCTCGACCTTGATGAGTTCCTGATTGATCTCGCCGACGCCGTGGACCTCGTTTACAGCCCCGTCGTGGACGTGAAGGATTATCCCGAAAACGTAGATTTGTGCCTGATCGAAGGCGCGGTCTGCAACGAGGACAATCTGGAAATCCTCCACAAAATCCGCGCGCGCACCAAGGTGCTCGTCTCCTTCGGCGATTGCGCGGTCACCGGCAATGTGCCGGCCATGCGCAATCCTTTTGGCGGCGACAATGTCGAAAATGTGTTGCAGTGCGCCTACGTGGATCACGCGCAAAACAATCCCAGCGTGCCCAAGGCCGACGGCATCGTGCCGCAACTTCTTGAACGCGTGCGACCCGTGCACGAAATGGTTTTTGTCGAATACTTCCTGCCCGGCTGTCCGCCGCCCGCCGCGCGCATCAAATCGCTGGTGGCGCAATTACTTGCCGGCACCGCGCCCAAGCAGGAAGGCGAACAGCTCAAATTCGGTTGAACAAATTTGTTATGTCAAAACGCATTCTCATTGATCCAGTGACCCGCATTGAAGGCCACGCCAAGATCAGCATTTTCATGGACGACGCCGGAAATGTTTCCGACGCCGAGTTTCATGTGGTTGAATTTCGCGGCTTTGAAAAATTCTGCGAGGGCCGGCCTTATACGGAAATGCCCGGCATCACCCAGCGCATCTGCGGCATTTGTCCGGTAAGCCACACGCTCGCTTCGGCCAAGGCCGGCGACGCGCTCATGGCCGTCAACATTCCGCCCGCCGCCGACAAATTGCGCCGCCTGATGAACCTCGGCCAGATCATCCAGTCGCACGCGCTGAGCTTTTTCCATTTGAGCGCGCCCGACTTTTTGCTCGGCTGGGATTCGCCGCAGGCACAGCGCAATGTTTTTGGTTTGATCGCTTCGAACAAAGATTTGGCCCGCGCAGGCATCCGTCTCCGCCAGTTCGGCCAGGAAATCATTGAGATCCTCGGCGACAAAAAAATTCATCCGGCGTGGGCCGTTCCCGGCGGCGTGCGTTCGGCGCTCAGTGAGGAAGGCCGCGCCAAAATTCGCGCGTGGCTGCCCGAAGCCTTCGCCACGACCAAGGTCGCCTTCGACCTTTGGGAAAAGACGATGGAAACGCACCAGCGCGAGATTCAAATTTTCGGCAATTTCCCATCGCTCTTCATGGGCCTCGTCGCGGAAGACGGCACCTGGGAGCATCACGGCGGCAAGCTCCGTTTCACCGACAGCAGCGGCAGCATCATTGCCGACCGGCTCGACGAGCAGGATTATCTGGATTCCATCGGCGAATCGGTGCAGGGCGGATCGTATCTCAAATCGCCGTATTACAAGCCGCTCGGTTTCCCGGCGGGCATCTATCGCGTCGGCCCGCTGGCGCGGCTGAACGTCTGCCAGCAAATGGGTGTGCCGAAGGCGGACGCGGAACTGAAAAAATTCAAGAAGCTCGGCCACGGCGCGGTTACCTCCTCGTTCCTGTATCACTACGCGCGCCTCATCGAAATCCTCGCCTGCATTGAACTCGTCGAACGCTACATGGACGACCCGGAACTTTCGAGCGATTACCTCCGCGCCGACGCCGGCATCAACAACCTGCGCGGCGTCGGCGTAAGTGAAGCCCCTCGCGGCACGCTGTTCCACGACTACACCGTGGACCGCAACGGCCTGCTGCAAAAGGTCAACCTCATCGTCGCCACCGGCCAGAACAACCTGGCGATGAACCAGACCGTCGCGCAAATCGCGCGGCACTATGTTCGCGGCAACGACATTCCCGAAGCCATGCTTAACCGCGTCGAGCACGGCATCCGCTGTTACGACCCTTGTTTGAGCTGCTCCACGCACGCCGTCGGGCAGATGCCGCTGCACGTCCAGATGATTGCGCCCGACGGCAAGGTGCTGGACGAAAAAATGCGCGGGTGATTTGTAGCGGCGGTCTGTGACCGCCGAATGGCTGGGCGAGCGCGCCGGGAATTTTGCGTTTGGAATATGGAAATGGTTGGAAAACAATTTGGTTTTGCCGCCTTCAAGCAGGCCCGCGAGAAGGTCACGCCCGGATTTTGCAATAGACCCGTTGCCGGCGGACGCAGCCGGCGATTCCCGGCCGCTTCCCCCGAAGTTCGCACCCTTTCTCCCGGGCAATTATCCAATTCCCCCGCGCAATTATCGCTTTCCACCGGACAATTAGTTGGTTCCTCAGTCCAATTATACAACTACTCACTACAATTGACAGATTACTGTGTCCAATTAACTGATTACTTTCTACAATTGTCGTATTACTCACTACAATTATCTGATTACTCACTCCATTTTAGTGATTACTCCCTCCAATTGGCGGATTACTCCGGGCAATTATCGGTTTCCACCGGCCAATTTTTCATTTCCGCCGGGCAATTGGACGCGCCGAACAACACCAAAATGGCTTTTATTCAGCCGTTTAGACCGAAAACTGCGTTTTGGATGGGGAGCGCGCCCGCCACGGGCGCAGTTTTCCGCGCCCTCGCGGAAAACACCGGACGCACGAAAAAGCCCCGGTGCTTTGAAAGCTGCCGCGCGCACAGAAGCCGGACGCGGGGCGCGTCCAGCAACGCCCGATGGCGGGCGTGCTCCCCAGCGCCGATTTCCAGTCACGCATCTTCACCCATGCACAGCCGTCAAACCGTCAAAACACATTAAAAATACAACACACATAAAACAATGAGCGCAAAAAAAACAAACTTCAACTTCCCCCTGCCCGTTCTCGTGGGCGAGGGCAAACTCATCCTCGACGCGGCCACCGCCCATCCCGAACTCGGAAAACGGTTCAAGGCGGGTTTCCTCACCGGGGCCGTCGCCCTGCTGGCCACCGTCAAACAGCAGGTCACCGGCCAGAAACAGAATCGCGGCAACGTCGGCATCCTCTCCAAGGCGCAACTCGACGAGATCCACGACTTCCAGCACCTCGTTCACATGGCCAAGGAAACCGCCAAGCTCGCCTTCAAGGGCCAGGACGTGCTGCTGTCCCAGGAGTTTT
>PKZR01000187.1 GCA_003133815.1 Limisphaerales bacterium
TTCCACCGGGTCGTAGCCCGGCTTGCGATGGATGTCCACCGTTCGCGCAAAATCCGGCGCGCGCGCGTCGTCGAGCCAGTAATAATAAGTGAACCAAGCATTCTCTTGCGCCAGGGCAATCAAATCGCCCGCGCGCGGATGGTGAATGCCCGCCGCGATTTTCTCCGTCTGACCGAGAATTTTTTCCACGCCGGAAGCTTTTTCCAAAGCTTCGCGCACGGATTTTTCCAGCGACGGATCGTTTAAATAAATGTGCGCGACCTGATGATCCGCCACAGCAAAAACCTTGCTCGCGCCCGCATCGAGAATTTCCAATCCGAGCTCGTTTTTCACAGTCAACCAGCCGCGCTCGCGGAAAATACGATTGAGATGAATCGGCGAATTCACATTCGTGATGCCGTATTCGGAAAGCAAAATCACCTGCACGCCGCGCTTGCCAAAAAAATCAATCAGGTCGCCGACGATCACATCAATTTCACGCAGGTCGCGGTGGATGGCGGGATTGATTTCGTAGCCGCATTCGTGAGAACGCGGATTTTTGGATGCGCCCTCCGCGACTGTCCGCGAACTCACGTTCGCGGCTACGGAAAATGGCCCGTGCCTTTGCAAGTTGTAATCCAGATGCGGCAGGTAGATCAGATTTAGCGTCGGCGAATATTTATTTTCAATCCATTTCGCCGATTCGGCAATCCAACGTGAAGCGGCGTCCGCTTTGCCTTGCGGCGAATCAATTCCCGCAGCGGGACCCCAAAAACTAAAGAACGGAAATTCGCCCAATTCTTTTTTAATTTCTTCGCGGATCGAATACGGCCATGAATAAATGTCGAAAAATTTCCGACCGTCGGCGGGATACATCGGGCGCGGCGTGATGGCATAATCCACGCTTGAATACATGTTGAACCACCAGAAACAGTTTGCGGTCGTGAATCGCGAATCGGGAATTGTGAATCGGAGTTCATCCCAGATTTTTTTGCCGTGAACAATGTGATTCGACTGCTTCCAGAACTGGTTCTCGGCAAGCTTGCGGTTATACCAGCCATTGCCGACAATCCCATGCTGCGACGGCGTTTTGCCGGTGAGATAATTGGATTGCGCGGTGCAGGTGACGGCGGGAAATGCGGGCGTGATTCGCGCGAGCGCGCCGTGCTTGCGGAATGCTGCAATGCGCGGCGTATGTTCGGCAATGAGCGCTTCGGTCAGGCCGACAACGTTGATGACGGCGAGGCGGTTCATGCCGGAGTTTTTTGTCCATTCAATTGACGGTTCAATTCTTGTTCCCGCAAAACGTTTCGGATGTGCAATTCTTGAATGGATTCAACTATCTTTGCGGAATCCATTTCGTGAACTTCGATGCCTTCGCCGATGTCCTTCAACAAAGTTATGGTGAGTTCGCCGCCGAGATGTTCGCGGAATTCTTCCAAACCGTGCACTAGGAACGGCGGTTCCGGCCACGGAGTTTTGAAAAATTCCACGACGTCCATCACGGCCGCCGCCTTGGGATCATCCACTTCCATTTTCGGATTGGCTTTCTGGGCAGCGCCAAATTTTTCCCAATCCACCCTGTTCAGCAGCTCGGTGAATTTCTTGACGTGCGCAGTTGAGGCCGGCGTCACCGGTGTGTCGGACAACCATGAATCGTAAAGTTTGAATCCCAGCTTTTCCAGCAGCGCGAGGATGCGCTCGGCCGATTTTTCCGCCAGCAATCCGATTTTTTTGGAATAGACCACGTCGAGTGCGATGCCGATAGCCACCGCCTCGCCGTGGCTTAACCAGACGAATTCATTGAGCTGCTCCAGCTTGTGCGCGGCCCAATGGCCAAAATCGAGCGGGCGCGCGGAACCGGTTTCAAACGGGTCGCCGCTCGTGGCGATGTGTTCCATATGCAATTCGGCGCAGCGGCGGATCAAATGTTTCATCGCCGCTGGCTCGAACGAAATCAATTTGTCTGCGTCTCCCTCGATTTCATCGAAGAACTGTTTATCGCGGATGCACGCGACTTTCACCGCTTCCACGTAGCCGGCGCGTTTGTCTCGCGGTTTGAGCGTGGCAAGCAGGTTGAAATCATTGATGACGGCGAACGGCGGCGCGAATGTGCCGATGAAATTCTTTTTGCCGAAGGCATTGACGGCGTTTTTCACGCCGACACCGGAATCGGCTTGCGACAAGGTCGTCGTGGGAATGCGGACATGGCGCACACCACGATGCGCCGTGGCGGCGGCGAATCCGGCCACGTCCAGCAACGCGCCGCCGCCGATGGCGATCAAATAGGAATGGCGGTCAATGTGGTGGCGGTCAATTTGCGAAAGGATTTCGGTGACGATGGCGGGAGAATTTTTCGACGGCTCGCCGCCTTTGATGACGATTGGCGGACAAACGAGCGGCAATTGCGTGACGTGCGCGGAGAAATAATTTTCAATTTGGCGCTCCAATTGTGGCAGCGCCTGCGTAAGCGAATCTTCCAGCAAGACGAGCACTTTGCGTGACGCGGTGTCGGCGAGGGCGTCGCGCAAGGTTGGATTGTCCGTTGAGAAAACGTCTTCGGCGAAGAAGACACGCAGTTGCCAGCCGACTTGAATGGAACGCTGAATCACGGACATGATCCAATTTGGAAGCGTTGACGGAGATTTTCGAGTTTTTATTTCAGCCCGTGAATACGCTCGTCCCAAAAAAAGTTTTGCAGCAAGACGTCGCAAAAGTCATGCAGGATTTGTGCGTTTCAGAA
>PKZR01000305.1:0-5886 GCA_003133815.1 Limisphaerales bacterium
CAGCGCGCTGATGACCAGCAACAGCGGGATGGCAAAGAGGATGCGGCGCAGGAAATACATCAGGGCGGAGGGAGGGTTTTTTGAATCGCCCGCAGGGGATGATCATCCAGCACGTTCGCATAAATCCCGTGAATGCGGGTGGGGTCGTAATAGTTCACGCCCACATAATTATAAATGGGCACGATGGGCGCGGCGTCATGCACGAGCAGGGTTTCCGCGCGTTGGAAGGTTTGCTCGCGGGCGGCGAGGTCGGCCTGTTCCCCGGCGGCGCGGATCAATCCGTCGTAGCCGGGGTTTTTCCAACCGGTGTGATTGTTGCCATCCCCGCTGGTGAACATGCCCAGAAACGTCTGGGCGTCATTGTAATCGCCAATCCAGTCGGACAGCGAGACGTCATATTCCATGACGTTCTCGGTGCTGAGATAAACCTTCCATTCCAGCGGGCGCAATTCCATGGTGATGCCGAGGTTGTCGCGCCACATCTGCTGGAGTTCCACCGCGATGTCCTCGTTCAATTTGATGCCGTAAACCAGGGTGCTAAAACGCGGGAAACCCCGGCCGCCGGGGTAACCCGCCTCGGCCAGCAGTTTCGCCGCCGCCGCCGGATTATACGCCAACCCCGGCACCGGGTCATAATTCGCCGTCCCGGCGGGCACCAGGCTGGTGGTGGCGGGTTCGCCGCTGCGGGTGATTTTCTTGACGATCCGCTCGCGATCCACCGCCATGCCCAGCGCCCGGCGCACCCGCTCGTCATCAAAGGGCTGGTGGGTGACATTGAAACGCAGGAACACCGTGCCCAGATAATTAAACGTGTGAAAATCCGGCCGGCGCAACAACACGTCCAGCAACTCCGCCGGTACCAATTCCTTGTCCCAGACAATGTCCACCTGCCCGCGTTCGTAAAGGTTGAGCGCGGTGTTGGCCGAACCGACGGGCAGGATGTCAATGACCTCCGACTGCGTGTTGGTCGCATCCCAGTAGCGCGGATTCTTCGTGAGGCGGATTTTGTCGTTGAGACGCCAGTAGGCGAGTTCATACGCGCCATCCACCGGCAGCGGTTTTGCCATGAGCCAGCGGTCGCCGTATTTTTCAATCGTCTGGCGCGGCACGATGTAGGTCAACGGCATGGCGCAGATGTCGAGAAAGAAGGAAGTGGGATTGTTCAGCTCGGCGCGCACGGTGAATTTGTCCAGGGCATAAACGCCCACGAGCGAGGCGTCCTTGATCTTGCCCGTATTGTAATCCTCCGCGTTCTTCAAATAATACAACTGCCCGGCGTAGTCCGAGGCCGTGGCTGGATTCAGCGTGCGCAGCCATGAATACACCACGTCCGCCGCCGTAATAGGCTCGCCGGTGGACCAGACGAGGTTGGTCCGCAGATGAAACGTGTAGGTTTTTCCGTCGGGCGAAACCTCCCAGCTTTCCGCAAGGCCGGGAACGGCGCGCGCGTTCACCGGTTCCAGTCGTGTCAGGCCCTCGAACAATCCCGACACCACGCGCATGTCCGCCTGCGCCACGATGATGGCCGGGTCGAGCGATTCCGGCTCGATGTTGTTGATGATGGTGACGTCGGCGGGCGGCTCGCGGCGGGTGCAGCCGGCAATCAGGACGCAGAGTGCGATGAACAAAACAAAACGCGCCCGCGAAGAAAATCGCCGGGCGCGCTTGGAAATTTCCATTGCTTACTTTGCCGGAGCAGGCGCGTTGGTGCCGGGAGCCGCGGAAATCGGCAGTGACAGCAGGCTGTTGGTCGCAGGCAACGCCGCCGGCTGAGTGATCGCAGGGGGCGCGGGAGTCTGTGCGGGAACCTGCGCCTGCTGCTTTTGCTGGACCGCCTTCTCAAACTCCGTTGCGCTTGCACCGCTGCGAAGATTGTCCTGCATATATCCCAGCAACAGGGCCAGTCCGAAGAAAATTCCGGCAGCCCACTTGGTGATTTTCGTCAGCGCATTGCCCGAACCCGCGCCGAACAGCGCATCCGCAGCGCCGCCGCCAAATGCCAGGCCGGCGCCCGCATCCTTCTTGGGCAGTTGAATCAAAATGAGCAGTATCAACACCGCGCAGTTGAAAACCATCACGACAGTTAAAATTCCAACGAGAAAACTCATATCAAATCCTATATCGAATTCTTGATGATGTCAGCAAAACTTCTTGCCTCCAGGGACGCTCCGCCGACCAGCGCGCCATCCACGTCCAACTGGCTCATCAACTCCTTGGCGTTCGCGGGCTTCACGCTGCCGCCATACTGGATGCGAACCTTTTTGGCGGCGGCTTCGTCAAACATTTTAGCCAGCAGCCTGCGGATGAACGCGTGCGCATCCTGCGCCTGCTGCGTCGTCGCCGTTTTGCCGGTGCCGATGGCCCAAACCGGTTCGTATGCGAGAACAGTTTCAACGATCTGTTCCTTTGTCAGACCTGCAAGGCTGCCACGCACCTGCGTTTCCAAAACCTTTTCGGTCTGGTTCGCCTCGCGTTCCGCCAGAGTTTCGCCGACACAGACAATGGGCTTGAGCGCCGCCGCATGAACCGCCGACGCCTTCTTGGCGATGAGCGCGTCGGATTCCTTTTGATATAGGCGCCGTTCGCTGTGGCCTAGGATGACGTAGCGGACGGAAAATTCCTTCAACATCCCCGCACAGATCTCGCCGGTGAACGCGCCGAAATTGTTCTCGCTCATGTTCTGGGCGCCGAGCTTGATGTTCTTGGTTTCAAGGATCGCCTTGGAAACAGATTGCAGCGCGGTGAACGGCGGGCAGACCACAATGTCCACTTCCTTCACGGCGGCCAGGTCGCGCGTCAGGTCGGCCAGCAGGTCCGTCGCCTCGGCGACCGTCTTGTTCATCTTCCAGTTGCCCGCAATAATCAGTTTACGTTCTTTGTTCATTTTGTTCTCGTTTCAAAAAATTTAACGCAAAGACGCCAAGTTTCAAAGGCGCCAATCGTCTACAAACCGTTCACCACCCGGTGAATCCCGTTCTTTACATACTGCTCGCCAAAATTGATGACCATGCCCAGCTTCAACCCCGTCAACCGCAGATAGGTGAGCATCTGCGACTCAAAAATCCCGTTCCATTCCGCCACAGCCTTGTTGTCTATCAGCACCAGTCCGTTCACCTTCAAATCCAACCGCAAAGGCGCACCCAAGGTTTTGCCCTTGTATACGATGGAAACTTGCACCTGCCGTTCAACTTCCATCCTGCGGCCCGTCAGTTCCTCGACCATCGCTTCCTCATAGACCGATTCCAACAATCCCGGCCCGCCCAATGTCCGATGCACCTCAATCGCCGCATCAACAATCACCTTGCTGATCTCGTTCTCATTCATCTGAACGCCAAATTGTAACTCAAAGTTGCCAGAATACAAAGGCGCAAGGAAAAACAGATTGACACTTAGCCCTTTGCGTCTTTGTTTCTTTGCGCCCTTGCGTTAATTTTTCTCGCTCAGAGCCGCCACGCCGGGCAGCACCTTGCCTTCGAGGAATTCCAGGGATGCGCCGCCGCCGGTCGAGGTATGGGAAACTTTCTTGTCCGCGCCGAATTTCTTCGCCGCCGTCGCCGTGTCGCCGCCGCCAACCACCGTGGTTGCTCCGGCTGCCGTAGCAGCCACAATGGCGTCCGCCATCGCCTTGGTGGCATTCTGGTAATTGGGAAATTCAAACACACCCGGAGGCCCGTTCCAGATGATCGTTTTGGCGCGCGCGATTACCGTCGCGAACAGCTTGGATGATTCCGGGCCGGCGTCCATGCCTTCCAACCCGGCCGGAATACCGCTCGCAAGCGTCGCAGTGCCCACCTTGGCATCTGGACCGAACTTGTCGCCTGTCAGCCAGTCCACGGGCAGATGGATTTGTTTGCCCTTGGCCTTGGCCTTCGCAAGCAGTTCGGGAACGATTTTTGCGCCTTCCACATCAAAAAGGGATTTTCCAATCTCCATGTTGTCCTGAACCTTGCGGAACGTGTAGGCCATGCCGCCGCCGATGATGATCTCGTCGGCCTTGTCGAGCAGGTTGTTGATGAGTTGAATCTTGTCCGCGACCTTGGCGCCTCCGAGTATGGCGAGCAAAGGACGCTTCGGGTTGTCGAGCACGGCGCCGAACGCATCCAATTCCTTCTTCATCAAATAACCGCAGGCGCGCTGCGGAAGCTGCACGCCGGTCATGGAACTGTGATCGCGATGGGCGGTGCCGAACGCGTCGTTGATGTAGACATCACCGAGCTTCGTGAGACTGGCGCGGAACGCCTTCACCTTTTCAGGGTCGGCCTTCAGCTTGGAGCCGTCTTCCAGCTTCACCTTGCCCTCTTCCTCGATGTGGAAGCGGAGGTTTTCAAGCAAAATAACATCGCCGGGTTTGGCCTTGGCACAGGCGGCCTCGACTTCCGCGCCGACGCAGTCATTGAGGAACTGCACCGGGCGGCCGAGCAAATTCTGGAGCGCTTCGGCAACCGGCTTGAGGGAAAATTTTTCAATGCGTTTGCCGTCCGGACGACCAAGATGGCTCATCAACACGACGGATGCGCCCTTTTCAAGCGCATATTTGATGGTGGGCAAAGCGGCTTCGATGCGCTTGGTGTTGGTGATGGCGCCGGTGGCCTTGTCCTGCGGGACGTTGAAATCCACGCGAATGAGGGCGCGCTTGCCCTTCAAGTCGAGATCTTCGATAAAAAGTTTTGCCATAAAATGAAAAAATTGTATTTGCCCTTCAAACACGAGCAAAAAGTCTAACAGAGGTTGTCCGTCAGTAAAGTGAATTCAGCCGCAACAATTACCTGTCGCGTCTAATTGTAACGCACCTTGCTCCCGTTTGAATCAGTTTACCTTCAACAGGACGCAGCCGTGAGGCGGCAGATCGGCGGTGAAGTTCTTCTGTCTGCCCAAATCCTGGCGCAACCACAAATCGCGGACGGCGGCCTTGACGCCCAAGCCCAGGTCGTGCCAGATGAGATTGACGGGCACGACGGCAATACTGCGATTGAAGATTCCAACCGCGACGGATTTGTCGGCAAGTTGTTTCGTCCAAATTTCCGCGCCGGCGAGATTGTTTGTCAGCCGCTGCGCGGCTAGGCCAAGGGCGTCCTGGTTCACGGCAATGACTTCCGGGTTGGTGAGCAAGGCAAGCGTCCAATCGTCATTGTCCGGCAAATTCGCGCCAACCATCAGTGGTGACGGCAGCAGGCTCCATAGCGAAAGGAGCGTGAGTTGTTCATTCCGCGTCAATTGGGTGAACCGATCCCTGCCGACAGAGCGGTGCGCGACGGACAAATGGCCGGCCGGCAGCATGTCGGCGTCCGGCCAATGACCCGGTCCAACAAAATCATGCCAGCGGGCACCGAGCGTGAACTCCCGGTTGAGCGACCTCCAGTTATCCCAGAAATCGCCCGAAACACGCCAGAGATTGGCGTGCGCAGAAATGTGCGCGCCATCGCCAATGGGCGTCTCGCCCGGCGACGTGCTGAACACGATGGCACGTTCGCATTTGTCAATCGCGTTACGGATCATTTCAACCTCGGCGGTGTGATAAGGCTGGGAAAGGTCGTCCACCTTGATGTAATCCACGCCCCATGATGCCCATAGCCGGGCACAGGAATCATACCAAGCCTGGCCAGCAGCATTGCTGTTGACGCCAAACATGTCGGGACACCAGACACATTTGTCGTTGGTGTTGCCAGCTTCGGTCGCGGTGAAGTTTGAATTTTCGACGGGCAGGTTCGCGTTGAGCGAATTGCGAGGAATTCCACGCATGACGTGTATGCCAAATTTCAGACCCATCGCGTGAATTTGATCCGCAAGCGGTTTGAACCCCTGTCCGCCAATGGCGGATGGAAAGCGGTTGGTTGCTGGCAGCAGTCGTCCGAAGGCATCCGAAGCCAGCGGCGCATTGGTGCGGGT
>PKZR01000305.1:5973-7831 GCA_003133815.1 Limisphaerales bacterium
TTTGCCTGCGGAATTTTTGGCCGTCGCTGTAAATGTGAACTCACCTTTTTCTTTCAATGTGCCCGTAATGATTCCAGTTTTGGCATCAAGCACGAGTCCGACAGGCAACCTTTTCGCAGAGTATTCCATCGGACGCACTCCACTGACGGCAAGCGACCAGACTAATGGGGCGCCGGGACGGACACCGATGACTTGAGCTCCGTTGAACTGCGGCGCTGCTGCGGCTTTTGAAGCCGCAATTATCATTTGCTCGCGTGCGGTAAGATTTGTATTTGGAGAAAGAAATTGCGCCGACAGTAAGTTCGCCGACCAAGCCAGAGACAAAACAATTCCAATAAGTTTCATAATTCCGTTCCGATTGCCGTGTCTCTTTTGAAGAAAAGGGCGGCAGGAGCGAAATCAATCCTATTTNNCTGATGGCCAGCAGCGCGCCGATGAGGGTGAACATGAGGCCAATCGGCCAGCGGATATCGAGTCCCATAATTTTAGTTTGGTTGATGGTTTAGGTTCACCAGAAAATGGCGTTCAGGATGACGCACACGATCAGCAGCACGATGCCGACGACGGCGGGCTTCTGATAGACCGGGACGTTGTTATCCACGATCTTCGGCGTGAGCGAATAGACAAGCCCCTTCAAATCGGCGTCGGTCTTCTGCGACTTGGTGGCGAGCGAAAGCACCACCGTCAGGGTGAAGCACACAATGAACGCGAACGCCGCGAGCCAGAAGTTCTGCGCCATCTCGCTGGGGAAAATCTTGTCGACTTCGAGATAGCCGCCCTTGATGCCGGGCGCGTTGCCCTGCGCTATGGTCATCGCGTGGAACAGGGTTGAACTTAGGATGCCGCCCAACAAGCCAAAGAACGCCCCTGTGCCGGTGGTGCGCTTCCAGAACATGCCAAGCAGCATCGTCGCGAAGATGGGCGCGTTCACAAACCCGAACACGAGCTGGATGATGTCCAGGCAGTTGTTATACATTGAGGCAAAATACGCCGCGCCGATGCTCAGCAATATGCCGACCACTGTGATGACCTTGCCGGTGATGAAATAGTGGTGGTCGCTCCGGCCCTTCACAAAGTAGGCCTGATAGATGTCGTAAGTGAAGACGGTGTTGAACGCGGTGACGTTACCAGCCATGCCGGACATGAACGACGCGAGCAGCGCGGTGAGCGCCAGGCCGAGCAGGCCGGGAGGACAATATTTCTTCACCAGCGAAAGGATGACGCCGTCGTAGTCGTTTTCCGCCACGCTGTTGTAAAGGCCCTGCTTGATCTGATCGTCGGACAATTTGCTGGCGGCATTGGCGGCGACGAGTGAAAGGATTTTCCCTGAATCCACCTTTTTGCCAAGGTCATCGCCTATGGTTTTTACAGCGTCAGCGGCATTGACGCTTTTCACATCGGCAATCGCCTTGTCATAATTTGCCTGCGAAATGATCGGCGGCGGGATGCGATAACCTTTGTCCGGCAACGTGGTCAGCGCGGCGGCTATCATGCCGGGCACGATGACGAGGAACGGGAAGAACATTTTCGGCACGGCGGCCACNNCCATCGCGCGCTGGACGACCAGAAAGTTGGTGCACCAGTAGCCGAAGCTCAAAACGAATCCGAGGCCGAAGATCATTGCGAACCAGTCCACGCCCAACGGGTTGTGCGCCGGCCCGGCCAGCACGGGCGTCCACGCGCTCGTCCAGGCATTCGGTGCGTAGCTGATTCCGGCGTCCTTGATATAAATCGTCGAAGGATTGACCGCGACAGATTGCAGCGTCGTGGTCATCGCATGCCAGCCGCCCACATCCTTCAAACCGAGCCAGACCACCGGCGCGAAGCCGAGCACGATCATGAAGAATTGCAGCACCTC
>PKZR01000089.1 GCA_003133815.1 Limisphaerales bacterium
GCGGGATTCCAAAACCATGGGGCGATGCTACGCGAATGGTCCACAGGGCGTCTCACCCTCTATTGCAAAAAGCGCCCCCTTTTTTGTCCACTTATTTGCCCGTCGCAATGCGGTTTTTTTTACTTTATAAAACGAGTGTTTCGCTCAATTGCCAATAAGACTAAAATCAGGCAAAGAATTGTCAGAGAAAGAAACAATCCGAACGCCACAGAAATACAACTTGCACGAAAAACTTCCTTTTCCATTGCCGCATTCGGGTCAGTAGGTGGTTGGTTCAAAGCAATCCATCTAGTTGCAAAGTCTGTGACTGCTTGTTCCTCCTGTTCAGATGTCAGTTGCTTGGTCTTTGCTGTTTGTAAAATTGTTGAAAGATTGTCGAGGAACGGTTGCCGGTGTGATGGCCAGAGTTGGTCGAGCCAATCTTTCAAGCTGAATCCATCATGTCTCAACAAAAAATCAACAACAGGTTGTGGAAAGGCATTTTTAGCGGCGATGTTTCCGCCAACTGGAACAAAGGTATTCTGATTTTGCAGAACAATTGGTTGCACGGGAGCAACATAATCATATGGAACGTTGACGATTTCGTGTGGCTTTTCAGGTTGGAATGTTCTTATCACCAAGAAACAAACTATAATAAGTGCAATCAAAACCAAAGCCGACCCAAGCAAAGTTACAAATCTTGTTCCTTGAAAAAGCAATAATTCAGCCTTTGAACTTTTGGCTGTGGAATGGAAGACTTCGAATTTTCGCCGCCGCTTGGCGGGTGAAAAATAATTGTTGAAAGTTGGCAGTGCGGACAATCGACTTGTCTTGTTTCGCCTTTCCGCAACTCATTGCCATCAAACTTTATGCGACCGTTGCAATGCTGGCAATTACAGGTTACATAATTTGGCTCTTTCATATGTTTGAACTAATTTTGCGAAATATTATTTGTAGCGGTTGAATCTTGAGTAAGTTTTGAAAGTTCTTGCACAGCCGTCTGGTTGCCAGCAGCCGCAGCTTTTCCAAGAAATTCTTTTGCCTTGGCTGAGTCCTTCGGAACACCGTTCCCGTCACGGTAACGCTCACCCATGCTAAGCAGTCCGATTGGGTCGCCCTTTACAGCTTCGCGTAAATCGAATTCTAATCCCAATTCTTCGGAGGCTTTCCTCTGCGCCGCAGCTATTCTTTCTGGATCGTTTTTGTCAAGGAAGTCTTGTAAACGCTTTTGGGCGGCAACGGCGAGTTCGCTTTTTGCAGAAGCATCTGCTTTTGCGGAGTTAATTCGCGATTCTTCATCTGGGGTTAATTGTAGCGCCAGTTTTTCAACTGAATCCGCATTGGATGGCCTAGCACATGGATTGCCATAGTTTAATTGAGTGATATGTTTTCCTAAACCATCTTCTGTAACGTAACCGAATTGCCCATCCTCAACTGCCACATAAATCTTCGACGGATTAATATATTCCCCAGCCTGAACTTTATAGGGAAAGTTTATCAGAAAGTATTCTTCTTGTCCTGCCAAATTTCCATATTGTCCCAAAATGCGAACGCCAGTGGGTCCGACCTCCTGAATTTGTCCGCTGAAATTTACGAATTCAGAATTTTCAGACATCACATATTTTTTCTCCCCGTTAATCTCCCTCCACGGGTCTTCAGGGATATGTTTTTTCGCATCCAAAAATTGTTGTCTCAAAGTATCAATATCAAACAATGCATTTGTTGCGTCCTGCAATTTAGATGCCAAATCATCTTTCAAAGTTTGCAGCTTCGCCAAAAATTCAGTTTGTTTTTCTTGTGCGATTGCCGCCTCTTGCTCGGCTTCTTCTTCCTGTATTCTACGTTGTTCCTGGAAAATCTGCTCCTGTTGTTGTAATGCGGCTGCTCCTTCTCCGTTAAGTGGGCTGACCCCTGTTATGCTGCTGCCTGCCCCAACAAGAGTGCAAAATGCGACATCGGGCCGTAAAAAAAGTCCTAAATTAACGAAGGAAAAAACAATAAAAAATTTTAGTTTCATGATTCCCACTTACAAAACAACGAACTTAACTTGAAATATCCCGCGCGCACGAGTTTTGCGCATTTGTTTTGCCACGGCTTTTGTTGGCATGGGATTATCAAATCGGACGGGCCAATTTCTGTCAAAGTTTTTTCCCGACTATTTTTCAATTATATGACCGTCTGCAACGGCTGGTGCGATTGTTTTGTTTGAGCGAGGAGGAGGATGACGATGTTATGGGTCCGTGCCCGGCGCGATTTCCCTGCCTGTCTTGGGCGATCCAGATCAATCCGATTCCATCACGATGGTGTCATACATGATCTCGCCGCCGTTGGCGCGGAGTGTCAGGGTGTTTTCGCCCTGTTTCAGAAGGGAGGCGGGAAAGGTGTATTCGTTGCGGGCGTATCGTCCGCTGCGGTTGGTGGAGCGGCGCACGCTGCCGTCATCGGCATAGGACAACCGGCCGACTTCCGTGCCGTTGACGGATGCTATGACGCTCCCGCCGCCGCCGGCTATGGCGATGGTGAGGTAGCCCCTGCCGGAAATGGTTTTCTTCAGGTTGAATTTGACGGTCCAGGTGCCGGTTCGCTGGGCGAAATACCAGTCTTTGATTTCCCTGCTTTTGCCGATGGTGAAGGTGAGGTTGGTGGGCACCTGCTGAATCCACTGGCTGTTGCGCGGCTGGCCGCCGAACTTGAATTCGTCCGCCATGCGGTCGGCCTTGCCGATCTGCCACAACAAGTTCGTGTGGTAAGGCGCGTCCCAATTGATGACGCCCAGGTCGAGCTTGTCGCCGCCGACCTGGATGCCGTCCCTGGCGAAGGATTGTGTGATGGGTCCCTGTGTCTGCCATGCGTAAAGTGTGTATGTGCCGGCGCGCACGTGAGGCAGGGTGAATTTCCCGTGGGCATCGGCCTTCACATAGAAGATATAATCGCCCGCCTGATTATATATGATGCTTGCGCGGTCCAGCGCCGCGCCGTTGTTCACGCCGCCGCCGCCACGCCCTCCGCGTCCGCCGCCGCGCGCATAACCCGGAGCGGAGTTGGTGCCGGAAGCAAGGTTGTTGGTGGATGAAATGGAATTTGTCCCCTGCCCTGCGGCGAAGGAATTGGTTCCGCCGCCACCACCGCCGCGTCCTCCCCTGCGCCCGCCACCACCGCGCGGACTGGGTGCGTTGGTCGGTTGGCCGAGAATGATGTAGGCGAACGCCGCCGGGCGGTCGTGGGAAATTTGCAACTGGCCGCTGACGCTGGTGCGGTTGGTTGGAAACAAGGGTTCATTGACCCATTGATAAGGCCACTTTTTTTGTTCGGCGGCGGCGGTCTTCTTTGCGTCCGCGATGATGGCCGCCGGGGTTTTGCCTGAGTTGATGTAGACATACCACGGGCCGAAGATTTTCTGGCCGGAGCGTCCGCCGGCGGAACCGCCGCCGCTGAAATGGCCGCCGCCGAGGTAGTTCAAGATGAGCGCGTCCTGGTGCACGGCGAGTTCCTGCCGCAACGGACCGCTCGCATAGGCTTCGGTGCTCACGGGCATGAAGAAGGCACCGAAGCCGTGGCCGAAATGGCCCCACATGGGCGCTTCGGAATAATACAGGCACCAGTCATATTTGGAATAGACCGAGCCGTCCGGCAGCCGCCATGTTTCATCGCCCAGATTGCCTATTGTTGAAATGGCCTGGAGAAATTCATAGGACTTTTGCTGTCCGATGCGCTCCGGCGTCCATGTCCAGTCGAGGATGGACATGTCGAAGCGATACATGGTGCGCATTTCGCCGCCGAACTGGCCCTTGATGATGACGTAGGGATGAATGCCGCTCTCGCCCTTGAGCATGACGTAATGGTCTTCGAGATAGGGCGTGTTGGTGTCAATGAGCGCGAAGTGGACGAGGCCGGGCGTGTTGGCGATGATTTTCACCAGACGCACGTGCATGTAGCCGGTGCTGGCATTGTAGTCATGGTAGAAGGTGCGTCCGCCATCCGTGTCGCGCGGGACGGTGCCGTGAAGATTGTGCGCGAGCTCGGTTCCGTTCTTGATGATGGAGGTTGCGCTGATCTGGTTGCGGTAGTCCTGGCCAAAGGTGATTTTGAGCATGCCATTGTCGAGGACAAGGTTCGTGACTTCGTCCGGGGCGTAATCGCCGACGGCTGCGGGCTGGCCGTTCAACGTCATGCTCATCTCGTTGGCGGCGCGTGAAACGATGACGGACGCAAGTGCAGCCAGCAGGAAAAGGGAAAAGCGGAGAATCAATTTCATGGCGCGGGGAATCATGGGTGGCATTCTGGGTAAACCCAATCATGGACGCTGGAGGGCACCGGCAGGTTTCCGGCAAATTTGTTTTGACGCTCGTCAGCCAAAGACGTTGTAATGTGGGCTGACCAGAGAACAACCGATCAATACATGCCTCATTCACAAAAATCCGCCGGTGGCGAACAGGTAATGGCACGCCGCAAATTCATCAAGCTTGCGTCTCTGGCGGGCTCGGGCATCGCAGCGGGCAAACTGCTTGGCGGATTTTCTGCTGCGGCCCAAACCATCGGAGGCGCTTCTTCCGAACCTACAGATTACGCGTTGCCGCAGCTTGCGCCGTTTCCCAATCTGCCGCCGAAGCAGCCTGCGGGTTCCGTGCCGATGGGCGATCCCGCCGCGTTTCCGGAAGCCAGGATGGATTTCCCGATTGTGCCGGGGCCGTATGCCCCGACCTGGGATTCCATCGCGCAGAATTATCCGGGCAAGGAGGCGGACTGGCTGCGTGAGGCGAAATTCGGCATCTGGGTGCACTTCGGTCCGCAAGCCGCCGGCATGAGCGGCGACTGGTATGCGCGCCGGATGTATATGCAGGGTCAGGCCGCCTACAACAACCACATCCGGGATTTCGGCCATCCATCCGAAATCGGATACAAGGATTTGTTGAAGGACTGGAATCCTGTGAAACTGGATCCCGCCGCCGTGGTGAAAATTTACAAGGATGCCGGCGCACGCTTCCTGCTGATTCAGGGAGTTCATCACGATAATTTTGACAACTGGAATTC
>PKZR01000319.1 GCA_003133815.1 Limisphaerales bacterium
GCGCCGGTCGCGGAAGACAATGTTTCGGTGAAATATCTGAAGCGCGGTTCGTCCGGCGTGACGGTGACCGGTTCGACGGAACAATATCAAACCACGAGCGGCTTGAATCTTTCGCAGGGCCGCTTTCTTTCCGCGGCGGAATGCGATAGCGGCAGGCCGATGTGCGTCATCGGCTCGGATTTGGCCACGAATTTATTTCTGAACGAGTCGCCGCTCGGCGAAAAGATTTTTGTCCAGCGCCATCCGTTTGAAGTCGTCGGCGTGCTCGAAAAGCAGGGCGGCTTTTCCGAAAGCGGCGGCGCGGACAACGGTATCATCATCCCGCTCGCGCAATACACCCGCGTCATTGACGACTCGCCGGATTACACCATCCAGGTGAAAGTCAAAGGCCTCGACCAGCTTGATGACGCGAAGGAGGAGTTGCGCGCCGTGCTGCGTCGCGCGCGGCACATCGCGCCGGAAGACCCGGACAATTTTGCCATCAACCAGCAGGATGAATTTCTGGAAATGTTTCACCGCGTCGCCGGAACCATCGCGGGCATCGGGCTTTTCATCACGGGGCTGGCGCTGTTCGTCGGCGGCATCGGCATCATGAACATCATGTTCGTCTCCGTCGCGGAGCGGACGCGAGAAATCGGCGTGCGCAAGGCCATCGGCGCGAAACGGCGTACAATTCTGCTGCAATTTCTGATCGAAGCGGCGTTCATTTGTCTGATTGGCGGCGTTATCGCGTTGCTCATCGCGTGGCCGTCTACGTTGCTTCTGCGCAAAATAATGCCGGCGGAATTGTCGCCGGTTGTCGTCGGCATTTCACTTATCGTTTCGGCGCTGACCGGCGTGCTGTCTGGTTTTTTCCCCGCGTGGCGCGCGGCGCGGATGAACCCCGTTGACGCCTTGAGAAATGAATAGGAACAAAATTTCATTTGTATCCGAGGCGCGTGAAAGTTTCACGATGGCGATCGGCTCAATTGCGTCGCACAAATTGCGCTCGGCGCTGACGTTGCTGGGCGTTCTCGTCGGCGTTTTTTCAATCATCGTGGTGATGACGGCGATGCGCGTGATGCAGGCCAACATCGAGCGGCAGTTGAGTTCGCTCGGCAGCGACACCTTCATGATCCGCAAATGGCCGAACACTTACTTCGGATTTTCCGGCGACCTGGAAAAATACTGGCGCCGCAAGAACATCACGCTCAAGCAGGGGAAACTGTTACAGGACAAAACCACACTGCCGCTAAACATCGGCATGGAGTCGGCTTTTTGGTCCGGCGAAATCAAGACGCGTTACAATACCAGCGCGCCGACGGTGCGGCTTTATGGCGAGACGCCCGGCAGTTTTCCCGCGCATAACTGGAATCTCGGCGACGGACGGTTGCTGTTCGACGCGGACGTGGACGGCGCGCGCAACGTTTGCGTGTTGGGCAGCGGGCTGGCGACAAACATTTTTCCAAACAGTCCGGCGGTCGGAGAACAGGTGAAGATAGACGGCATCAATTATTCAGTCGTCGGCGTGCTGGAAGGCAACGGAGCCGCGCTTGGCGGCGATCAGGATAATTTTGCAGTGGTGCCGCTGACCACCGGCTTGAACCGCTATGGCCGCTGGTATCGCAGCCTGAACATCCTCGTGCAGGCGCGCGACCGCGCGAGCTACAATGACACGCTTGAAGAAGTGCGGGGGGCATTGCGAGTCATCCGCAAGGTTCCGCCCGGCAAGGATGATGATTTTGAAATCCAATCCAACGATTCGTTGATCGAACAGTTCAAGACATTCACGCGCTCGGTGCGAATTGGAGTTGCGGTTGTCAGTTCCATTGCCTTGCTTGCGGCGGGCATCGGAATCATGAACATCATGCTCGTCTCGGTGACGGAACGGACGCGGGAGATCGGCATCCGCCGCGCGATCGGTGCGAAGAAGCGCAACATCATGGTGCAATTCATCATGGAGGCGGTCGTGCTGTGCGAGGTCGGCGGCGCGGTTGGCGTTGTGTTCGGGATTCTCGGCGGTAACGTGCTGGCGCTGGTTTTGAAATTGCCGCCGGCGATTCCGGTTGATTGGGTGATCATGGGCCTGGCAATTTGTTCGGTCGTGGGAATTGTTTTTGGAACTTATCCGGCATGGAAGGCGGCGAACCTCGACCCGATTGAATCGCTGCGATACGAGTGAATCACTTCAAGCGCCGGACGGGCTGCTTTTGGTCTGAAAAACTGCCGCAGATTGCCGGCGGCGCTCGGCGACCAAGGCGAGAATTGCCTCGGCGGCTTCCACATCGCCGTTGATCTCAAATTTTGGCGGCATCGGCTGGCGTCCGATCCAGGAATCCTGACGGTGCATTTCCAAAAGTTTGTCGAGCAGGTTTTTTTCGTTCACCTTGAATCCGAGGCCGAGGTCGGCGGCCAGGCTGGCGTTGATGAACTGCTCGGCGTGGCCGGGCACGGGCAGCACGAACGTCGGTTTGCGAAACGCGAAGGCTTCCGACAGCGCGGAATAGCCGCCGTTGATGACGAATGCGTCGGCGCGGGCGAGCAGCGCGAGATTGTTCATCTGGCGTCCGTGAAACGTCACGTTGCCATGCGATTCGCCCGCGCGCCCGACGACTTCGACCGCGAATGGAAATTCGCGCCCGGCAAAATTGACCTGCGTGGCGTGGACGGACCCGCTCAACATGAAGACGACCGTGCGCAACTGGCGCGGCTTGAGTTCGGGAGCGGGCGCGGCGATTTCGCGGACGGCGCGGCGGACAATCAGTCCGATGCGGCGGAATTTCGGATGGCGCGTGGGTGTGCGCAGCGGAAACGGGCTTAAAATCAGGTCGGCAAATTTCCGGTGGAAAAGGTAATCGGAAAATTCGACGAACCAGAAATGGCTTCTGACGCCTTGCGCTTCGCGGCGGTGTTTCAAAAATTGGGTGACGACGACCTCGGAATTGTTGATGGCGACGATGGGAATTCCCTGCTTGCGAAGCGGGCCGATGGCGTATTCGGAATCAATCACCGCGATGTCGGGCCGGACTTTTTCGATGATTTCGCGCAGCCGGGCGCGCTTGGCGGCGGCGAGTTTTGCGAGCGAGCCGACGGATTTGAGCGTGGCCCAGCCGCTGACGCCGCCGTTGGTGCCGGAATAATAGAACGACGCCATTTCCTCGAGCGAGGCGATGCCGTTATGTTCCCGGAAATAAGCCAAGCCGTTGCCGGAGGTCAGCACATGGACGGAGCAGCCGGCTGCGGCGAGGTTTTCAATCACCGCATGACAGCGCGTGCTGTTGCCAAGACCCAGGCCGTTGATCAAAAACAGACAGGAAATTGCCACGTCACAAATTGGATTTACCCGCCGCCAAAAGCAACATTATTGTCACGGCAACGCGACAAACGCTATTCCATTGCCGTAAAAGGCGGTGGATGGATTGTCCGGCCTGATTTCGTCCGACCGGCATAATTTATAGATCACCGGGACATTTTTTTTGTCCAAAACTGAAGCGCGTTCCTTTTCCCGTATGCTGACAAATTGCCGTATCAAAAGTGCGTCCCGCAGAAATTCGTCGTTTTCAGGCAGAGATTGACGGTAAGCTGTATCATCCACGGAGATGGGAATGTCCGGCCCGGAATGTTTTTTTAGTTGTTGATAAACTATTTCCAGTTTGCGGAAACTGGGAATAAAGACAGACCCTCGTTCAATGTTGTTTTTTTGGTAAATGTCCGTTCCGATCATCACCCAAAAGTTGGCGAGGGTTGCTATGACAAGCATCAAGCGGAACATTTGTTTCCCGGGCGATGTCGCCAGCCAGCGTGCGGCCCCAACGCCGACGAGCCCAAAAAACGGCATTATGAAGACAAGACAATATCTTGCATGAAATGATTTTCCACCCAGCAACGAGAACATCACTGGCAGTGAAAAGAGCATGCATAATAAGGCCACCCCGGAAGTTCTAAAAAATTCCTTGCGTGAACTCCATTGAAAGCCGAACCACGATTTTCTAATTTCCACATAGGCTCCAATGACCAGCCACCCAGCCACGACGGTCAACATTGCATAAATGCCGTATAAGACAAATTCACTGCCAAAGCAAGCCCGGCCAAATTCAGCGTATTCACTGTCATTGCGTATCCAGCCCGGCGACCAGTTGACCAAAAACCCGGCCGTTGAGCTGAATATCTTCAACACACCCGCTGAAAAATGTCCCGAATCCGCTGTCAACATTCCGATGGTATTTTGCCAGTGGTTTGCCATGTCTCCTTTTATGTATGGCAGGTAAATGCAGAAGCCCGACAAAATTCCGCCAGCCAGCCACAGATAATTCAGGCGTGCGCCGCTGATGATGACGACGGCAATTGCGGTCGGAATTAACATGAACCCGGACATGTGAAACTGTAGGGACAGCATCGGGATGAATGGAACCCAGAAAACAGCGCGCGAATTATCACGCTGGACCACCTGCCACAAGGCAAGAAAGTACAAGGTTCCAAAAAACGGCATCAGATTGGGATTGTAAGCGGAAACCGAAAAGGCTACGACCCGTGGAAAAGTGGCGACAAAAAAGGCCGTCCATAATCCTGCAAGTTGTCCGGCTGCCCGAGCAGCCAGAAGGTAGGCAAGATATATGGTGAACGTGTTTACCAGCAAAATTTCGACCATGATTCCTTCAGGAGAACCGTCCAGTTGCAGTCCACACAGGCAGAACAAAGTCCAAAGCGGGCCAGGCAGCTTGGAATGCGAATTGAAATTTGGCTGACCGATATACTGCGATTTTGGATCTCCATTAGCATAATCCACGGCGACCGAATATGCAGCTATGCTGTCCCCCTGCATGTTGAAATAATAGCCCTGTCCACATTCGAGATGTATACAGCGAAGACAAAAGCCCAGCAGCAAAATAGAAATAATCCCCAACGGCGAATATCTTGGCTGGCTCATGCTTGGATTTTTTTTGTTGTGACCGCCAGCTCGTCAATTCGCAATGATGTCTTTATGAGTCGTCTTGAGATCAGTCTTCGGAAAACAAATATTCCAAATCCACAGCTGTGAGGCTGCGCGCGAAACCTTCCTCGCCTAGAACATCGGCGATAGTCTGCGCCTTGCTCTGCTGCAGTTCCCAGATTTTCTCCTCGACGGTGCCGGGCGCTATCAAACGATATGCGTTCACCGTCTGCGTCTGGCCGATGCGATGCGAGCGGTCGATGGCTTGCGCCTCCACTGCCGGATTCCACCATGGATCATAAAGCACAACATAGCTGGCGTTGGTCAGATTTAATCCCGTTCCCGCCGCGCGCAAACTCAAAAGGAAGACGCCTGCTCCTGTGTCGCTTTGAAATGCATTAACGACCGCCTGCCGGTCTTTCGTCTGGCCGGTGAGCATGTGCGTCTTGATTTGTCGGGCTGCACAATCCTTTTCGAGCAATTGCAGCATTTGGACAAATTGGGAGAAAACCAAAACTTTCTGTCCGTCGGCAATGAGCGGGTCAAGCAATTCAAAAAGTGTCTCGGTTTTGCCAGACGCCGTGTCGCTGCCGACAAGCGATGGGTGGCAGCAGACCTGTCGCAACCGCGTCAGCGCGGCGAGGACGTGCATCTTCGATTTGTTCAAGCCCTGCGTCTCCACAGCCTTCATCACCTGATCGCGGCTGCGGCGCAGTTCAGCCAGATACAATTTGCGCTGCTCGTCGCCGAGTGGGCAGTCGCGTCGCTCTTCAATGCGGTCTGGCAAATCTTTTGCGACGTGTTTTTTCAAACGGCGCAGCAGCAGCGGGCGCAATTTTGCGGATAAACGGCGGCGCGCAATGCGCTGTTCGCTTTCTGCATTTGCACCACGCGGCTCGTAAGTCTCCAAAAATTGTTCCTGATTGCCGAGGTAACCGGGCTGGATGAAATCCACGATGCTCCACAGGTCGAGCAGCCGGTTTTCCAGCGGCGTGCCGGTGAGCGCAATTTTATTTTCGCATTTCAACTGTTTCACCGACTGCGTGACCTGCGCGCCCGGATTTTTTATGAACTGGGCCTCGTCGAGAATCACCGCGCGGAAGGAAAATTTATGAAATTCCTCGAGATCGCGCCGCAGCAGCGCGTAATTGGTTACGATCAAATCGTGCTGCGGAATCTGCTTGCGCAAATTGTGCCGCGCCGCGCCGCTTTCCAGCACGAGCACTTTCAAATTCGGCGTGAATTTTTCCGCCTCGCGCCGCCAGTTGTGCAAAACGGACGCCGGACAAATCACGAGCGACGGCTTGTGGTTTTTTTTGTTCTGGTCCTGCAACCACGCAAGCCAAGTCAAAGTCTGTAGCGTTTTTCCAAGGCCCATGTCGTCGGCGAGAATGCCGCCGAGCTTGATGCGGACGAGATGTGCGAGAAAATCGAACCCGTCCTTTTGATACGGACGCAGCTCCGCATTCAACATTTTCGGCAGCTCGACGCTAGGGACGCCCTTGAATTCGGAAACGCGCTTGCGCAATTCCTTCGCTTCGGGCGTTTCCGCGAAACGCGAAAATTCCTCATCATCCAAGTGGGCGACATTTTCCAGGCCGACGCGTTGTGGCACGGCGATCAAACCATCCACGCCCATGTCGGCCATCGCCTCGTGCGCACCTTGCACGGCGTCGGTGTCGAGTTCGACCCAGCCGGAATTCGGCAGTTTCACAAAACGTCCGGTCGCGGTCGCAAGTCGTTCCAAATCCGCCTTGCTCAATTTCAAACCCTCTTGCTCCCATTCTGCGGAAACCGAAAGCCAGTCAATGCCGCTGCCCTTGACGATTAATTTCGGCTTGAGCTGTCGCGGCGTCAGGAACAGGCGGTGAAACGCCCCATTGCCGAGAAATTCCGAGTTTGCCGGGCGCGACGCCCACGCTTCGGCAAGCGAGCCGAGAAAGTTTTCATTCGCGTCGCCAATCCACAAGCCGGGCTCGGGCGTGAACCAGTCCAGTTTGCGAAGCCACTGCGTCGCCGGTTCAAGGCGCGCATCGTCGAGAATTTCCGGTTTGTCGTGCGGGCGTTTTTGCGCGTCGTTGGCGACCCATTCGTTTCCGTTCCAAAACCAGATGCTTTGGTCGCGCCCGCTTTTGGCGAGCAGGCGCAAACGAACCGTGTCGTCGAGCAGTTCAAAAACAAATTGTGGCGACGCCGAATGTGCGACACACAAACTTTCCCAGTCCACGCCGTGATTCGACTGCGTCTTGCGCAGATGCAACAGCAGCCGATGGCTTAATTTTCGGACGGGCACCGACGGCTTGTGCGCGAGATATTTCAGCACGCGCGACGGCGGCGCGTTGCGCAAAAGGAAAAAAGTGTTTCCCACGAGCGCAAGCGGCGGCTGGTGGTTGAAAAATTTTGCGTCGCCGACGGAATGGTTCTCGCCGCCAGGCAATGCGAAGCGGTGCGTGAACGAAAGTTCCTTGTCGCCGTTTTCCAGATGCGGCGCGAGCGAAATGATCTGGCCGTGAAATTGCAGCGGCTGTCCGGTGCCAGAAAAATCGAGGCGGTTCGTATTGCCCCAGCGCGCGAGCCATTGCAGCAGTTCGCCGTCCGATAAGATCAAGATGTCCGCACCGTCCTGCCGGTTGCGGTGCGTGTCGGCGATCCATTGGATGAACTCCCAGTCGGTCGGCGGAAACAGTTCCTGCTCGTGCGTCGCGCGGACGACGAGATCGATCATCTCGCGTAGCGTGCGCGCTTTTTCGCCCGTGCGGGGGCGCGACAAAAGAAATTGCACGGTAAGGCGATGGCGCGACGGTTCTTCGTCATCCGGCTTCGCCTTGCAAATAACTCGCAAGGTTGCGCGCGGCGTGTCGAGCAGCGGCATCGCGGGTGGCGAGAGCCAGTTCTCCAGTTCCTGGACGAGTTTCAATTCCTGCTCGGCCTCCTCGGCCTTGGCGAAACGATCAAGGCTGGCGTGCGTCTGCAATTCCGGCGGCACGGAACGTTTCGCGCGCAAAAACAAGAACGCCAGTTCCTCCAGCCGGGTTTTGCCGGTTGCGTTCAATAAACGCGGCCACCAGTTGGTGTCGGGAAAATCCTTTCGGGAGAGCAGGAGTTTTTCGAAGTAATCCTCCAGCAGCAGCCACGAGCGCTGCGAGTCGGGGCAGGTTGCGAAACTTTTCAGGATGTCCTCGCGGCCGCAAACGGTCTCCTTGGAGTCGGAAAGTTCGCGGCGCAAGTCTGCGAAAGCGCCATAGGTTTGCGACAGCACTTTGTGGTGCGCGTCGTATTTCGTTCCGCCCGTTCTCGGGCCGCTCGGGTTTCTAATTGCTACTTTCGGCATCTGAAAAGATTTACGCTTATCATTTCGTCATACGCCGCAACTTTGGTCAATCAGAAACAGAAGAAATTTATGCATGGCCGACATCGGCAGATTGACGCGCGCGAGAATTCTGCTAGATTTTCCAGCCTTTTATGAACCGAAACCCGCACATTGCAGTTGTCGGCGCGACCGGCGCCGTCGGCATCGAAATGATCAAAACGCTGGAAAAAAGAAATTTTCCGGTCGGCAAACTGACTTTGCTCGCCTCGGCACGCTCCGTCGGCAAGAAGCTTAAATTTCGCGGCGCGGAGGTGACCGTTACGGAACTCACGAAGGATTCATTCAAGGGAGTTGACATCGCTCTGTTCAGCGCGGGCGGGAGCATTTCAAAAGAGTTTGCGCCGATCGCGGCCAAGGCAGGCTGCGTGGTCGTGGACAATTCCAGCGCCTTCCGCATGGACCCCGACGTGCCGCTCGTCGTGCCGGAGATCAATGCTTCCGATGTCAAGAAGCACAAGGGCATCATTGCCAATCCCAATTGCACCACGGCCATCACTTTGATGGCGCTCTATCCGCTGCACCAGGCGTTCGGCGTGAAAAGGATTTTTGCTTCGAGCTATCAGGCGGTTTCCGGCACCGGAGCGCAGGCGATTGAAGAATTGAAACGGCAGGTGAATGAAATCGTTTCCGGCAAACCAGCGACAAAGGCGGTGTATCCGCATCAGATCGCCTTCAACGTGATTCCGCAGGTGGATTCATTTCTGCCGTCCGGTTATACCAAGGAAGAGATGAAAATGGAAAACGAAGGCCGCAAAATTATGCACCACCCGGCGTTCCGTGCCAGCGTGACGTGCGTTCGCGTGCCGGTCTATCGCTCCCATTCCGTCGCCGTGAGCGCCGAATTTGAAAAGCCGGTTTCCGTGGAAGCCGCACGCGCCGTTTTGAAAAAGGCTCCTGGCTTGGACCTGGTTGACGAGCCGGCGAACAAGAAATATCCCATGCCGTTGTTTACTTCCGAGAAGGACAACTGTGAAGCCGGCCGCCTGCGCATGGACTGCGCGCTCGACAATGGCCTGTGCTTCTGGGTGAGCGGCGACCAGTTGCTCAAAGGCGCGGCGCTCAATGCAGTGCAGATCGCCGAAGAGCTTTTGAAGTGATTCGTTGCTCATTTAGAACAAGTTGCTTCTGCGCCCGCCGTTCCGTATAAAGCCGCGTGCTTGATTCGGCGAAATCTTCCGCTCTTTACGATGACTGGCTGACGCCACGCCGTTTCGCCGCGTTGCTGGCGGTGTTCGTGGTGGCATCCTGGCCGCAGGTTTTTTTTGGACTGCAAACATTCGTCTTTCGGGACTTTGGTTATTACGCCTATCCGATAGCTTTTCACCTGCGCGAAAGTTTCTGGCACGGGGAATTCCCGTTGTGGAATCCCCTGAGCTATTGCGGCTCGCCGTTCCTCGCGCAATGGAACACTCAAGTCCTCTATCCGCCCGCATTGTTTTACATTTTATTCCCGTTGTCGTGGTCGCTCGGGGTCTTTTGCCTTCTGCATTTGTATCTTGGCGGGCTGGGAATGTTTTACCTCGCACGCCGCTGGACAGGCAGCAACCTTGCGTCTGCGGTGGCGGGGATTGCCTTTGCCTTCAGCGGGCTGACGGTCAACAGCCTCATGTGGCCCGGCTTCATTCCGGGGCTGGGCTGGATGCCGTGGGTGGTATTGCTGGTGGAACGCGCCTGGCGTGAGGGCGGGCGATTGGTTGTGGTCGCGGCCATCGTCGGCGCATTGCAAATGCTCTCCGGCGCAGTCGAGGCAATCTTGATGACGTGGCTCTTGCTCGGCGCGTTATTCCTGTTGGATTTGATTAACGGCGGATTTCCGCGCGGAAAAATGATCGCACGAACCGTTTTCGTGGTGGTGCTCGTCGCCGGATTATGTGCGGCGCAGATTTTGCCGTTCCTTGAACTCCTGCATCACTCGCAACGGCAGGACAATTTCGGTGCCGCACTTTGGGCGATGCCTCCGACGGGCTGGGCGAATTTTCTGGTGCCGTTGTTTCACTCGCAGCGGACGTTTCACAGCGTCTATGCGCAACCCGGCCAGGACTGGACCTATTCCTATTACGTGGGCGTGTTCACCGTGGCGCTCGCGCTGCTGGCACCGTGGCAGGCGCGCAGCGGGCGCGTCTGGACGCTCGCCGCGCTGACGTTGCTCTGCCTCGTGCTCGCGCTCGGCGATGCCACGCCGCTTTACACCTGGTGCCGGCAACACATCGCCTTCGTGAAGCTCATGCGCTTTCCGATAAAATTTGTAATCCTGCCGGTGTTCACGATTCCCTTGTTGGCGGCGTTCGCGCTCGAAACGAACAGTGACCCGGCACGGCGTCAAAAAGTCTGGCTCGCCGTCTGGTCATCCATCGTGGTGGTGATGCTCGGCCTTTTTTGGTGGAGCTTGAAACTGCCCAGGCCGGGCGATGAACCATCCGCCATCGTGGCGAACGGCGCGATGCGCATGTTGTTTTTCACCGTCATCGGCGCCGGTTGGTTGGTGGCTTGGAAGATTTCCGCACCGAAGCCGCGCCGCATGTTGCAACTGCTGCTGCTCGTGTTCATTTGGCTGGACGTTTCGCATCACGCGCCCCAACCGGCCATGGTCAACCGTCCCGTCTACGATCCCGGCATGGCACGCTCGCTGCCAGCGCCCGTCATCGGCCAGTCACGCGCCATGGTCAGCCACAAGGCCGAGACAGAATTGCTTTCCTCTTTTGTTCCCGATGCGAACGGGGATTACCTGAGCCGGAGGGTTGCCCTCTTCTGCAATTGCAATCTGCTCGACGGCATCCCCAAGGTGGACGGTTTTTTCCCGCTGCAATTGAGCCAGCAATACCAGGTTCAACTGCTGCTTTATTCCGTGGACGCGCCCGACGCCGCGCCCGCGCCGCTCCTCGACTTCCTCGGCGCATCGCAAATCACCAGCCAGACAAATCTTTTCAACTGGACGCCGCGCTCCGGCCAGATGCCGATGATCACCGGCGGACAAAAACCCGTATTCGCCGGCGACGACCAGGCCTATTGGGCGATCTTCAAACCGGAGTTCAATCCGCGCGCCATAGTTTACCTGCCGCCGGAAGACGCCGCGTTTGTGCCAGACACCAATTCCGCCGCCGTCCAGGTTTCCGACCCTCATTTTGCCGCGCAACACATCGAGGCCACCGTGGACGCCGCCGCGCCTTCGCTCGTCGTCATCGCGCAGACCTATTATGAACCCTGGCACGCCAGCGTGGATGGACAGCCCGCAAAACTGCTGCGCGCCAACTATGCCTTCCAGGCCGTGGCCGTTCCCGCAGGCAGGCACCAGTTGAGGCTCGACTACCAAGACCGCCAGTTTTACATCGGAGCCGCCATTTCACTGGCCGCGATCCTCGCCTGCGCGCTCGCGTGGCTTTGGCTCCCCAAAAACAAACCCCTGCCTGCGCCGGCTGACCGGGAATAATGGCGGGATGGCGCTAAACAAGATTCGGCTGGCGCAGTTTCAGGACCGACCTGCGCAAATTCAGAACCGGCTGGCGCTGCATAACCCCGGGATTCTTCCGGCCACCCCTCGGGGTAAACTCGCNNCTACCCCAAGGGTTCTGCTCGTCACCCCACGGGGTAGAGTGCCCACCCTCAGGGGTAAACTCGTCACCCCATGGGGTAGAGTGCCCACCCCGAGGGGTAAAGCGACTACCCTGCGGGGGAAACTCGCCACCCCTGAGGTTTTCCAGATGCCGCCGTGCCCGAAAACCCTGAAAACAGGCAGAAAACGGTCGAAATCGGGTTTTTTAGGGGTTTGAACGGCCATTTGCCATGTCCATGACCAATAAGCGACAATTGACCCCTATGTGTACATCAAGTTCACCAAACTTGGCGCGGACGGGCTCTTTTGATGCCCCGAAGGGGCTATTGTCAGGTGTCCCTGCGGGACGGAACGCATTTGCCGTTCGTGGAACGGGCGTTTTACCTCCAAATGCACTCCCCCCATGATTTATGTCCGCTATTACGGACAATTGGATCACGGGGTTTTGAGCCGGAAAAAGGCGTTGCCCGGCGGCGCGGGAAGTGTGACTTGATTCTGTCCGTCAACCACGTTGACAGGTTCTGTAACATTTGCCCAATTCGTTGCTGTTAGATCTTCGTTTTGTTGCAGGACAAAATTGGTCGAGAAAGTAGCCGACCACGAGAGGGCTACGCCATCGCCGGAACGCGTGATGCTTAAAACGGGAGCGGACTGCGAAGGCCCGCCGGTTATCACCAATTTGTTGCCGTTCGCAGCGGAGACAGTGGAATACCAGTTTTCAAGGGTCATCTTTTGAGTTACATCTAAATCAAAAGCTGCGGAAACCTTCCTGACGGACACCCTCGCCACAATGACACTTCCTTTAGTGGTTGCGGACAATGTGAACTCATATTCTCCCGAAGCACTGATGACATTCCAAGTTACACCCGAATTGTCTGAAAAGTATATCGGCCCGTCATCACACACCGAGACCAATCTGGTTTTATCTTCCGATGAAAATACAGTCATCCAATCCCTATCCCGCCAGTTTTTTGAAGCATAGTAAACACGTCCTCGGTAGTAACCGGCGGTCAAATGTATTTCGTTCGTCAAACTGGCACGATAGATTTCTTCGTCTGTCATTCCATTTGTATTCAGAGAGCGCATCCCGCGCATATCATAATCCGTAACGACCTGCCCTCCATATTTTGCGGAGCCATGAACTTGAATCGCCAATCCTTCGTGCCTTTGCCACAAAAATAGTCTGACTGAATTATTGTAATACGCGCTCGCATTGGGAACTCTTGCATTTAGAGTCGGGGTGAGTTCGACATCACGAATGTAATCAAAAGGCCCGTTCGATTTGGGCGCATTGGTTTTTATCCAAGATTGTCCGCTTTCATCCCAAAATTGACGCTCGTATGCTTTTGGAGGGGAAGAATTGGTCGCGACCCACGTTTGGGTGAAGGCGGAATTTACACCGCACCCAAAAGCCGAAATCAGCAGCAGATGTTTGAAAAATTTCATTTGCCGGTTGCGAACTACTCATACACCCACCTAAACTTTCGACAAGCTTATTTGGTTGGGCGGGCAGCCCTCTGTCCGTCGTCGAATTCGCAAGGTAAACGGCGCGCACGGAGTGACGCGCCCCACCATTCACGGCTTGCCCGCTTCCTTGGTGTAGGCCACCAGCGTCTTGATCTTGGCATCGGCGGCGGCGTCGCGCACTTTCACCACTTTTCCCCAAGGCGCCTTTTCGTCGGCGTTGATGGCGAGGACGAGCTGCGGGTTTTTGGCCGCCTGCGCCATGAGGCCGGCCTTTAACTGGTCAAATGTCTCGGGCTGCTTGTCCAGGTAATACACTCCGTTGGCGTCTATGCTCACGACGAGCGGCGGATTTTCGTTGGCGCCGGGCTTTTTGGCCTGCGAAGATTCGGGCAGCGCGAGCTTCAGTGACGACTGCTGCTTGAAGGTGGTGGTCACCAGCAGAAAAATCACCAGCACGATGAGCACGTCAATGAGCGCCACGATGATGACCGCGGGTGTCTGCTTCCGTTTCTGTACGACGAAGTGCATGGCTCAATCTTTCTTGTCGCTGTATTGGCGCCGGACGAAATCGTCGCAGAGCGCCTCCATTTCGACCGCCAGCACCTCGACCTTTTTGCTGAAATAACTCCACGAGACGAGCGCCGGGATGGCGATGAGCAGTCCGATCAGGGTGGTCTTCAAAATCAGGCCGATGCCGTGGGCGAGCCGCGTGGCGTCGTTCAAGCCCTCCGCGCCGATGTTGTCGAAGAGCGTCATCATGCCGATGATGGTGCCGACGAGGCCGAGCAGCGGCGCGATGCCGACGATGATTTCCAGAACGACGAGGCCGCGTTCGAGCCGGACGATTTCATGGCGCGCGGCGGTTTGGAGCGCGTCCACGTTTTCTTCCTTGGGCCAGTCGAGCCGTTCCGACGCAAGCATGAGCAGCCGTCCGAGCGGCGAGGGTTTTTGCGTGCAGACACGGCGCAGCTTTTCCGCGTCCTCGCGCGTCTCGCACGCGGAGAGCGCCCCGGTGATTTCCGGCGGCACGACTTTTGACCAGCGCAACGCCAGCGCGCGCTCGACGATGAACGCGAGTCCGATGACCGAGGTCAATCCCAGCAAAACATAAATAAGTGTGTCCATAAAATTTCAGCCGCGCTTAATAATAATAAAATGTGAACTGGATGTCGCGTGAATCTCCGAGCTTGAACCGCATGTCGGCGGGCCATTTTTCAAACGGTGCCGGGTCGTTGATCGCCTCCTGGCAGACGTAACCGAGCAAATCGCCGACAGTGTTCTGCGCGACCGTCATGTCGGTGACGCTGCCATCGTAGTGGAGACGGAATTGCAGCACGACTTTGCCGGTGCGGTCCATCGCGAACCGCTGGCTGTCCAGCAGGTCATACCATCGCTGAGTGATGGCCTGAACGAGCTCGGCGTCATAATCTCCGAAGCCGGTCAGCTTCACGTCGGGGGACGACACTCTTGCGTGCCGCTGCACGCCGCCGTCCTGCTGCATCGGAACGCCGGGCATTTGGTTTTGTTGTGCGAGCGCCTCCTTGATTGTTCGCGGACGAGGCGGCTGGGCATTGTTTTGCGGTTGTGGCAGCAAGGTTTCCAGTTTCGCCAGCGTCAAATCGCCCGGCTGAAGCGTCTGACTCGGCTGTTGCTGCTGCTGGGAATTGTTCGCCTGCTGTGCGGGTGGCGAGGGCTGGGTCTTTGCAAATTGCGGGCGCGGCGCATCCTCGGTTTGCATAACGTCGGTCTGCCGCCCGTTGATTTGCGGTATGTCCTTGTCGCGGCTCGTGTCGGGATTCGCGGCCTGGGAATTTTTGTCGGAATAATACTTCGCGTGTTGTGGCGCCTCGGTCGAGGGCTGGTCAACGGTCACGAATGTCAGCGGTTCCTCGGCGGGTTGCAGCGGCGGTGGGATCATTTTTGCAACGCGCTGAATATGATTCAACCGCTGCCATAAATTAAATTTCTGACCGGTTTCATAAATGCCCCAGGCCAGCAGATGAGCCGCGATTGAAATCGCCAAAGCGAGTACCAGCCGCTCGTTTTCAAAGCGGTTGAGTCGCAGCGAATCAAATTTTCTGCCGATACCGGCCATGCGACATAGTTTGCCGCAGGAAATCCAAACGGGCAACTGTCTTTGCGGCAATGCGGTTTTGCCTTGGCAAGAATCGAAGGCATGTCTAGCTTGAATCCAGAACCTATGCCCAACCCAGTCGACTTTGTTGTCGTCGTCAGCTCCGATGACGATTATTTGAACGGATACCACCTGTTCACCGAAAAAGTAAATCGCCGGCTCCGCTCCGGCTACCAATTGCACGGACAGCCGTTCAATGTTGAGAGAATTGTTTGTCAGGCCATGATCAAACCGGCGGAGTCGAAAAGTGCCAACGGCGATGTGTTCACGGAATCCACCACCGACACAACGGCGTTTTATAAGCAGCCCGCCATCGTAAAATAATCCTCGCTCACGCCTCCAGTTTCGCGTCGAGGGAAATCTTCGCGTTGAGCAACCGTGAAATCGGGCAGCCAGCCTTCGCGCCGTTGGCGATGTCGGTGAACTTCGTCTGGTCAATCCCCGGAATTTTCGCGGTCATGTCCAGATGCGATTCCGTGACGGTGAAGCCCGCGTCGGTTTTTTCCATCGTGATGGTCGCCGTGGTGTGGATGGATGTCGGAGTGAAGCCGGCCTTGCCGAGTTCCGCCGAGAACGCCATCGTGAAACAGCCCGCGTGCGCAGCCGCGATGAGTTCCTCGGGATTCGTGCCGACGCCGTTCTCGAAGCGCGTGCCAAACGAGTATTGCGTTTCCTTGAGCGTGCCGCTCTCGGTGGAGATGCTGCCCTTGCCGGTTTTCAAATCGCCCGACCAAACCGCCGATGCTTTGCGTTTCATAAATATTTTTCCTTTCAGTGTCGGAACGTGAATTCGTCCCAGCGTGGCAGACAATAGCGCGGGTTCGTTACAACCTCAAGCATGGCAAACCGAATTCGCTGCAACCGGGTCAACCGCCCGCCATCGCGCCAATGATGAGGAACGGTTCTGAACCACTGACAACCTCGGCGGGCAACTGTGTTTCAGCTGGTTCGAGCGACAAATCTTCCTTGCACGCGAAGAAGCGGATGAACGGACGCCGCTTCAACGTCCCGTGATCGCGGATGGTTCCTTGCAGAACCGGAAATTTGTTTTCAAGCGCGTCGAGAATTTTGCCGATGGTGATCGGCGCGGGAATTTCCATCTCAACCTCGCCGTCCACGCGCGCGAGGTTTCGCAGATGAAATGGAAGCACCACGCGGATCATGGCAGCGTCTGCACCTCGACCGAGTAAACCGCCGGCAAATGTTCGGCGATGGCGTTCCACGAATTGCCGCCGTTGGCCGAGCAATAGACCTGNNCCTTTCGTGAGCGGTTCCCATTCGTTGCCGCCGGTCTGGCTGCGATACACGCGCAATTTTCCCTCCGGCGGATAGTGCAGCGAATCGCTCGTGATGGGCACGACGTAAATCGTCTCCGGCTCGTTGAAATTCACATCAATCGGAAAACCGAAGTCCGTCGGCAGATTGCCGCTGACCTCATTCCATTGGTCGCCCGCGTTGTCACTACGCAAGACATCCCAATGTTTCTGCATGAACAAAACATCCGGCTTGGAGGGATGCAGAGCGATGCGATGCACGCAATGGCCAACCTCGGCATCCGGGTCGGGAAGTTCGTAAGGCGATTTCAATCCTTTCGTGATTGGCTTCCAAGTTTTTCCGCCGTCATCCGTGCGGAAACATCCGCCCGCCGAGATGGCAATGTAAATCCGCTTCTCATTTTTCGGGTCGAGCAGGATTGTGTGCACGCCCATGCCGCCGGCACCTGGCTGCCAGAGATTGCTCTTGGCGTTGCGCAACCCCGAAAGTTCCTTCCACGTCTTGCCGCCGTTGGTCGTCTTGAAAATCGCCGCGTCTTCCGCCCCGGCATAAGCGGTGTCGGGATCGGTGAGCGACGGTTCGATATGCCAGATGCGCTTGAACTCCCACGGATGTTGTGTGCCGTCATACCAGAGGTGCTTGCCCACCTCGCCCTCGTAAACAAACTTGTTGCTCTCGCCTTTCGGGAAACCACCCGGGCCTTTCAAATCCTCGGGGCTGCTGCCGGGCGTGTTCCACGTTTTGCCGCCGTCATCCGAGCGCTGGATGATCTGGCCGAACCAGCCGCTCGTCTGTGACGCGTAAATGCGGTTCGAATCGGCGGGCGAACCTTTGAGATGATAAATTTCCCAGCCCGCGAAATGCGGCCCGCTGATTTTCCAATCCTTGCGCTTGCCATCCGCCGTGAGGATGAACGCGCCTTTTTTCGTGCCGACCAGGACTCGGATTTTGCTCATGACTTCCTCCAGTTTTATTTTGATGGTTTTGCCAGCGTTGCTCGCGGCATTTATGCCTGCTTCAAGGTTTTGCTGTCAAGCTTGGTTGGCGACTTGGTGGCCGTCTGCAAAGACCATCCCGCGCGTGATGGAGGGTAAATTCGGGTTGGAATTCCAGTGCCATCCAGCGCGTGATCAGCAACGGAAGGATAACGCAAACCGGTCCCGCCTTGTCCGGGCGCAAATCAGCGGTTGCTGAACCGAAACCAGCGTTTACTGAAACCAAACCAGAAAGCTCTAAAATGGAATCAGCGACTTCTAAAATGAAAAAAGTGTTCGCTGAACCGATTTGAGCGATTGATAAAGCGGAAAAAGCGATTGCTGAACCGGTTTCAGCGATTTCTAAACTCAAAATAGCGATTGCTGAAATGATTTCAGCGACTTCTAAAATGATTTTAGAAGATGGATTTGGGGCCAAAAACATCAAAAAACCGGGTTATTTGAGCGCTGCCGACACGGGCTTGTGCGCTAATTCTAACAGAACCGGCTGAAAACGAATACTTTAGGTCTAAAATGGCCAAAAGAGGTAAAATCCGCGCCTTTTTGCCGGTCTGCCAAGACCCACGGCAACCGCAGGACATCCCGCGCGGGATGGAGATGGCGAAAAAATTCGGGCTGGAAATTCTGTCCCATGACCGTAGAGAACAATCTGCTTGCCGCTGCTGCTTGCCGCCGGTAATTTTCGGAATCATGTCACTGATTTACCTCCGCACGGTTCGTGCTCTGCCCATTGCGTTGACCCTGTTTGCCGCCGCCAATTTCAGCCACGCCCAAGAGCCCAAGGCCGCCAAGACGTTCATTGATTATTTTCAGCCGATGCCCATCACGAGTCCGTTGACCACCAACGTCTGGGGTGCGGCCACCGTCGGCCCGCGCGATACGCAGAACGGCCTCGAAGACGTGACGATGAAGCAATGGGATTATTGGGACGGAAAAATCATCAAGGGCGCCGACGGCAAATATCATTTGTTCGGCAGCCGCTGGGAACAGGCGCGCGGCCACAATGGCTGGGGCAATTCGAAAGCCGTTCACGCCGTGAGCGACAAACTTTTCGGGCCTTATGTGGACCAGGGACTATGCTGGCCGGACAGCGAGGGCGGCAAAGGTCACAACGTCACCGCGCTGCAACTGGCCGATGGCCGTTACGCTATCGTCATCAGCGAAACGCGGCCCGGCACGGTTTACGTTTCCAAATCGCTCGATGGTCCATGGGAACTCTTGGGAAAAATCTCCGTCGCGAACAATCCGAAATGGCGCGCCTCCAATGAAATCATCCTGCTCCGGCCCGATGGAAATTACGAGATGTTCGGCCGCTCCGGCGTGGTTCTGATCAGCACCAACGGCGTGCTTGGCCCTTACCTCGCGCACGGCCCGGACATTTATCCGCACATCGCCGGCATGCCGCAAAACGAATTGCGACACCTCGAAGACCCGGTGCTCTGGTTCAGCGGCGGTTTGTATCACATCACCGTCAACAACTGGAGTGACCGCAAAGCCTATCATCTAACTTCCACCAACGGCATTGACGGTTGGACTTATCTCGGCCTCGCCTATGACCCGACCGTGAATTTTGTGCGCTACACCGACGGCACCGTCAACCGCTGGCCGAAACTGGAACGTCCCGGCGTTTACATCGAAGACGGCCACGTGGCCGCCGTCACGCTGGCCGTGATTGACGTGGAAAAAGAAGCGGAACACGGCAACGACGGCCACGGCAGCAAAATCATCGTCATCCCCTTCGACGGTGCGGCGCTGGACCGCGATTTGGAAAAAGCATCGAAATAATCTGGCGAAACATTTCGGGCTGGAAATTCTGCTGCTGCCCGGCGCGTGAAGCGCGAATCTTGCCGCCAGCATATTGCGATAATCCCAACGGGAACCGGTCCCGCCTCGTCTGGGCGGAACTCAGCGATGGCTAAACCGAAACCAGCGTTGGCTGAATCCATCTAAATATTTCCCGTTACTCGATAGTTTTGCTTCGACAACCACTCGCTCATGATACCCACGGCTTAATTTGAAATCCGCTGGGCCGCGCCCAGTTTCTGGTTCCCTAGTAATGTCTATGTTGTTTGATACGCAATAAGCGTCGGCGATTCCGAAGAATAACAGTTGGCTGGCTTTTTCGATTTTCGGCTTTCCTTCGGAATCAAAAAGCAATTCGTCCAACCCTTTCTCTTCGACTAAATGCTTAAAGTGCTCGCAAATTTTACGAACCACCGCGTAAACATCCCCGGTCGTTTTCACCGGCGGCAACTGAAGCGGATTGTTTTTTGCATATCAGCAGCACGCGCTTGTCATGTTGCTGGGATACGACAAAAGTTCCTGTTTTGCCGTGAATGGTTTTCTCGGCTGTTCGTAATCCAAGCTTTAATGCGACGCGTTTATTGAAAGCACTGAGTTCATCCAACAGCATGAAAACTGTCATGTCGCTCAACAGATCGGCTCCAAAATCTTCCTCGAAAAGAACGGCCACCTCAAAAATTGAAGGGTTCTTAATTCCCGCATCGATGATTGTTTTGGCTGTGGAATAAAGCCGCTGTGCAATATAAAGCGTGACGCCTCGCCCTGCATCTGACGTTTCAGAGTAACCCAAAGCAGCCTCGCGAATTTCGGGAAAAACCAACTTCTTGATAGCTTGCCGTTCCAGAGCATCGCCGGGTTTGGCTGCTGCAATCATGTCCAGAATGCTGGCGAAGTATTCGTGAAACCGTTTGTAGCCGCCTCGAAGTTCTGGAATGCGCGTCGAACGAAGACGCGCCGGATCAACATGCAAAAGCGAGTCAATTCCAAGATAGGAATCGAACACGCCATATTTCCAAAGCTGGCTTGCCGATACTCCTAATGACTCACTGAGAAGCATAAAGTTATTTTCCGAAAAGTTTCTCCACCTTCGCCTTCACGCTTTCATCCATCTTGATGAGCGGCGGCCAGGCGCGTTTGAAACCTTCGCCGGGAATTTTCTTTGTCGCGTCAATGCCCAGCTTGCTGC
>PKZR01000133.1 GCA_003133815.1 Limisphaerales bacterium
CAAAAACGCCCATTTTCCTCCTAAACACTCAATCCTAACTCCCATCCCCTAAATTATATGGCATCAAATAGACTCCCCGATCCGATCGATGATCTCTTCACCCTGGCTGAAGACATGACCGACGGCTGTCATAATCACGAGGTGACCATCGGCCTCAAACAAAACACGGAAGTGGACATGCGCACCGACCTGGACGCCTGCATCAGCGCCCAAGGCGACTTCAAGACCGCGTTGAGCGCCAAGACCGACTTTAGCACCGCCGTGACCGTGGCGGATTCCAACGGCAAAGCCTTCATCGGTTCCGCGCGCCGCGTGCTCGTGGCCAATTATGGCGAAGGCTGGAGCCAGTCCTGGGCTGCCACCGGCTTTCCCGACCAGTCCACCGCCGTGCCCACCACAAAATCCAAACGCCAGGCATTGCTGCAATCGCTCAAAAACTTTTTCAAGGCCAACCCCGGCATGGAGGTCAACACCCCCAAGATCATCGTCACCTCCGCGCTGGCCGGCACGCTCTTCACCGCGCTTTCCACCGCTCGCGTGGCGGCGGCGGACGGCAACACCGATGCCGCCAGGAAAAAAATCCTGCGCGCCGCCGCCGAGCAGACCCTGCGCGACCGCATGATGGGACTCATCAGCGAACTCGGCCAGTTGCTGGACGCCACCGACCCGCTGTGGCTGGCCTTTGGCCTGAACGAACCCGGCGCCACCAACCTGCCCGATTCGGTGGACGGCCTGGTGCTCGTGGCCGGGCAGGCGGGCACCGTGCTGGCGCACTGGAGCAATCCCTCGCGCGCCACCCGCTTCCGCGTGTATAAACAGATTGACGGCGTGGACCCCATACCCGTCAACATCACCACCGTGACCGAGTGCGACGCCACGCTCACCGGCCAGCCCAGCGGCAAGCTGTTGAAAATCTTCGTCATCGCCGCCAACGNNACACCGTGCAGATAACCGTGCCTTGATAAATCAAATTAAGATTCGCAAGCGGCCTTCGGAAACGGAGGCCGCTTCTCACATTCGCTCAATCCAATTGCAATTTTTATTTTGCCACAATGGGGTGTTATTGGTGTAATCTACTTTGCAGCAGAAAAACGATTGCCGGTTATGATTACGCAAGTCCGATTTCAAAATTTTAAAGCGTTGAAAAACGCCGAAGTTAAACTCGGCGCGTTTAATGTTATTGTTGGCCCAAACGGCAGCGGGAAAAGTTCTGTGCTACAAGGACTCGAAGCACTCGCCGAACCACATCGAATTGATTATCAAAAAGCTGCCACTTTGGGTGCTGCACAAAATGAAATCAGTATAACTATTACAGAATTTGAAGGCGGGGATTCAATCGAACAAGGTGGTATTACTTTCTACTCGGATACCCGGCGTATTTATGTTGCTGGAAAAGCGAATGATAAAGTTCTTATGCCGGAATCAGCCTTCCAAGACATGGAGCAACGAAAAATTTCAGGCTTGAATTACCAACAAGCGCGTGACGCCGCAGTCAGACAATACGAACACCTCGCCATAAATGGAAATCAAGTTAATCCTTCTACAGCGCCAAATCCAAATTCAAGGTTGAAGCCTGTCTTTGAACGATTCAAAATATTTTCGCTAGAATCTTCTTCATTGGGACAATCCGTGGATGCCAGAAATGTAACCACTTTGAACCGCGATGGCAAAAACCTCGCGGGTGCACTTACTCACTTGCGCGATAAGGATGAAGACGCCTATAACAATCTCCGCGCGGAGTTCCAACGCTGGATTCCAGAATACGACAGTGTTGGCTTTGACAACGATCAAAACGGATATCGTCAAATCACCTTTCGGCAAAAAGCCACACGGAAACATATCCATGCATCACAAGCCAGCGAGGGAACTTTGCTTGCGTTAGCACTTTTGACTATCGTTCATCAGCCAACGACGCCTTTGATTGTTGGTTTAGAAGAGCCTGACCGTGGCCTACATCCGCGTCTCTTGCGCGAATTGCGGGATGCGTTATATCGCTTGAGTTTTCCGACCGATTTCGGAATCAAGCGTGCGCCGGTGCAAGTTGTTGTCACAACCCATTCACCGTTCTTCCTCGATTTGTTCAAAGACCATCCTGAACAAGTCATCATCGCCGAGAAAAAATCGGATGGCACAGCGACGTTCAAGAATTTGAGCGACGACAAGGAATTGCGCGAACTTATCGGCGACGCGCCGCTGGGCGAGGTCTGGTATAGCGGCGTCTTGGGCGGTGTGCCCGTTGCGGCTTGATGCGAGTCGCGATCTTGAGCGAATCATCCGCTGATGAATCGGCGTTAAGAATTCTCGTGGACGCGATTCTGGGAGTCGCCACAACAGCCCCTCCCGCTCTTTCGCTGCAAAGCCGTGGCTGGCCTGCGGTGCGAAACATCTTTCCGGTCGTCGCTAGACAACTCCATTATCACACTGACGCCGAAGGCCTGATCGTGGTGGTGGATTCCAATCATACTTATCTCTCAGGCGACGAGCCGAAAAACCGGCTGCGAGATTTTCGTGAGTTGGTGCAGCGTTGCCAGCAACAATTGAAGCCGGTGTCCGGGCGTGTTCCGCTAAAAATTGCCGTTGGCGTGGCAGCCCCGGCAATTGAAGCTTGGTGGCTCTGCAAATCCAATTTACAAATCTGTGAAGCCGCCTGGGAAAAAGGTCTTATTGAAAAACGCGAACCTTATTCTAAATTGGAATTGAAGAAACAGCTTTACGGCTCGGATTTTCGTTCTCTTGAGTTGATGACACAGAAGATGACCGAGGCCGCACATGAAGCAGCCAAAGATTTATCCGCATTGGAACGGGCTTTTCCGAACGGCTTCGGTAATTTGGCGAAGGAACTTCGCAGTTGGCGGCGGATTGGTTAGAAATTTATTCCCCGCCCGCCAGTCCAGCACCTTTAACTGCACCGTGCGCCGCCCGTTGAACTCGTTCACCGATGGCTGATTCTTTCCATGAGGATGAAAGAAGTTTAGAATTT
>PKZR01000068.1 GCA_003133815.1 Limisphaerales bacterium
TGCAGCCACGCCTGGGACGCCCTCAAAATCATTGACGGCTACCTCGCCAGCGTGGCCAGGCAGAACCCGCCCAAGCGTTTCCCCGGCGCGAGCATCGGCGACCGCGTGCTCATCGGCGAAGGCACCATTGTCGAACCCGGCGCGCTCATCAAAGGCCCCGCCATCATCGGCAAGAACTGCCAGATCCGCCACAACGCCTACATCCGCGAGAATGTCATCATCGGCGACGGCTGTGTCGTGGGCAATTCCTCCGAGCTGAAGAACTCACTCCTCTTCAACGGCGCGCAAGTGCCGCATTACAATTACGTCGGCGACTCCATCCTCGGCCACAAGGCGCACCTTGGCGCGGGCGTGAAGATATCCAACCTGAAAATGTTCCCCGGCAACATCACCGTCGAGATGGACGGCGTGCCCTTCGACACCGGCCTGCGCAAGTTCGGCGCGCTGCTGGGCGACGGCGCGGAAGCCGGCTGCAACGCCGTCCTCAACCCCGGCAGCATCCTCGGTCGCGGCGCGGTGGTTTACCCCAACGTCTTCTGGCGCGGCATCCTGCCCGCGAACATGATCGCCAAGAACAAGGCCGGCATCGAAGTCGTCGTCAAAAGGCCGAGGGAAAGTTAATTAACCGCAGAGACGCAAATTTCATTCTCGCCAAAACGGTTGATTTGCACGATAATGGCTTTGTGAGCGCAGTCGTTGAAATTCAGGAAGCCATTGCCCGTTTGAATGAAACGGAGCGCGAGGAATTGCGCCTGTGGCTGGATGCCTACGAGGAGGACGATTGGGACCGTCAAATCACGGCGGACGCCGCGTCGGGCAGGCTGGATTTCTTGCGCGAACAGGCGGAAACCGCCAAGCGTGAAAACACGTTGCGTCCCCTTCCCGGTGAAATCAAAAGCCACGCCTGAATTTTGGGAATGCCACAATTCCCTGCCCGCAGAAATCCAGTCGCTGGCCAGAAAAAGTTTCCGGCTCTGGCAAACCAATCCGCGCCATCCCTCGCTGCGATTCCGCCCGCACAGCCATGGCAAATGGTCAGCGCGCGTGGGTGATCACTACCGCGCCATCGCCTGGTTCGACGGCGAGATGTTCATCTGGACATGGATTGGCACGCACGAGCAATACAACAAATTCTGAAGCGAACATGATCGCCAAGAACAAGGCCGGCATCGAAGTCGTCGTCAAAAGGCCGAGGACTGATAATCCGATTTAGGGATACGAGAGTCGAAAGAAGAGGTTTCCCGTCGCAGACGAATTAGTGATGGAGTTGTTGGTAATTGATCCGGCGTAATTTCCCCAAGTGCCATTGACCAAATCGCTGTTGGTTTGAAGCGTCCAAGGCGATGCGGAAGACGACCATGAAACAATGGTCAGGTTGTTGGTATTTATAATTGTCAATGCCGGTGGAGGCTCGGACATAATTGTTAGGAAATCCGCCTGACCCACGGCTAAAGTTGGAATTGAGTCCCATACGCCGTTTCCAAGATAAGTGCTGGTGCCGGACAGGAGTGTTACCTTTTCACCGATAAATGGAACGCGCCCAATGATGTTCAGAAAGATATCCGTGCCCGTGTCGATAAAAGGCGATTTATCTCCGAGCAAATATGTCCCGTTTGGTCCGGAAAACACAGAAGGAGGTGGAAACGACGCAGTGTCATTCGTTACAAGAATTCCATTGTGGTCGAGCAACACGCCCATGATTGTATTAGTGAATGGCTTTGGGGTGATCAATAAAGCACCTGTTCCCGGTGGCAATGTCATGTTAATCGTCCACGAACCATTGGTGAATATAGAACTCGTGCCAAAGGATGAGTTGGTCGGGTTCCACAGAGAGACGATTGTTCCTGTAGGGGGATTGGTTATAGTAGGGCCACCAGAGATAGTAAATTTATTAAACAGCTCGCCAAGAGTGTTGGCTCCAGATTGCAATGGATTGTTGAAAAGATTGCTTCCGGTCATGAAGACACAAGGCACATAGCCAATGATTCCATTATAAACTTGAGCAGAAACATTTCCGTTCCCGGTCGCTAGAAAAAAAATCAAAGCCGCAAATCTGAAGATCTTTATAGTCACGATTTTAAAGTCGCCTATTTATTACATGATTACAACGACGATATTCTGTTTTAACGATCATCATTCAGAGATTCTCTTCACAACATTTTTCAGCGATTCCCCGGCCTGCGGTTTGTCTCCAATGAAATTGTCGCGCGGAGCTACAGCCTCACCGTGCATGACCCGAAGTCCAGTTCCCTGCCGCCCGACCCTTCGCGCACCACCTTCGGATTGATGGCGTAATACTGCTTGCGCAGATCGCCGTCCGGCGCGGGAACTTTCAAGATCGCGTTCGTTTGATGGAGCAGCACCAGATGACGCGAGGCCGCCTCCTGCTTCCGGCCGGTGATGCCCACGAAATCATTCACGCACAACGCCCCGCCGGCCGCCAGCCGCTGGAGCATGGTGATGCGCGTGTGGTTGGCCAGCACCCGAAACATGTGGGAGGGGTTTACCTTAAAGAGCGGATCGAATAGGATGGGAGGAACTTTTGGCATGTCCAAGCCTACCAGCTTCCCGGTGGGCTGACAACCCTCCGCCGACAGCTTTGACCAGCCCAATCCCGCCCTCCGAAAGGCCGCCAACGCCAAAGCTTAAGACCAAAAGTGCATAGACATGCTCGCCGAGGTCAAAGTATAAGACTAAAAACGCATAGGTGTGAATGCCAAGGCCAAAGCTTAAGACACAAAGTGCATATACATGAGCGCCGAGACGAAATCCTAAGACAAAAAGTGCATAGGCATGACTTCCAAGGCCGAAGTATAAGATGAAAAGCGCATAGACATGGATTCCAAGGCCGTTGGTGTCATGTCCAAGGCCGTTGCTCTGCTTGCCAAGGCTGTTGGTGTGGTTTCCAAGGCTGTTGGTGTGACTTCGGAGACTGTTGAGTGACTGATGACATTAGTCAAAAAGCTCCAGAGGGCTGGAGCAGTCCAAGACGCTTCGCATTTTAGCCGGTCACCGAACCGCGCCCAGCGTCCTGGACTGCGGCGG
>PKZR01000259.1 GCA_003133815.1 Limisphaerales bacterium
CGGTGCGGCTTTGTTCAGAACTACTGTTCTGGCTTTGATCCACCACCGGCGTCCAGTTCACATTGTCGGCAGAAAGCTGGATTAAATAGTGAAAGTTTCCCGGCGTCGGAAAGACGAGCTGCACGCTGTCAATCTGATAAATGTTTTCCAGATTTATCTGCCACCAGGCATTGGTGTCCGTGCTGACGGATTGCCAGAAAGTATTGGTGTCGCCGTCATCCACATTCGCGGAAAGACCCGCACCAGTGCTGCTCACAAATGTAGGATGGTCCAAAGCGAGCAGATAACTGTGCACCGGCGGCAAAGTAACTGTGCCGTTGAACCTCGAGTAAGTCAAAGTTTGTGCCGGCGGCGTGACGCCTGGAACCCACGACGGACTGCCTTGTGAAGTAATGGTGATGTTAGTGCCAGTTAGTCCGGGAGAGCTGGCTTGAATAACTGACGTGCCGGAGTAGTAAGTGCGAAACTCAATCGCCGCCTTGCCTTCGAGGATGGCGATGTCCGATGCCTGACCATTGCCCTGCGGAGTGAACGTAATGTTTGTTCCCGTGGGAAACTGGCCCGGCCCGGAAATCACCGTCAGTGTGACCGGGACATTGTTGCTGGTCGCATTTCCGCTAGCATCCAGCACCGTCACGATCAACTGCGCGTCCTGCGTGCCGTCCACCGCCGTGAAATTGGTCGTGCTGGCCGTGAGTTGCAGCGCGGCGGGCGTGCCGTTGCCGGGCCATGTTGGCGGCGGAATTCCGGCATATTGGTTGCGATACCAATACCAGGCGCGCTTGGGAATCCGGAAAAAATCAACCATGCCCATCGTTCCCGAACCGCCGGGCAGGCAACCACCGGTCAGGAACGTTCCATAGTCAAAGCCGCACCAGGAACACTGGCCGCTGCGCCAGGCATATTCAATGGGAACATTGGGTGTAACTCCGGTATTAAGCGCCAAGCTGTTGCCCCAGCCCGGATCGTAGGCGCCGGGACGATAGGCTTTCACGCTGCCATATTCCGTGACCATGTTGGCCACGCCGGGGTTTTGAAAAATACCAATCGAAGCACCGTCGCCGTTATAGCCGGCCACGTCGCCGATCTTGTCGATGCGCGAGGAATTGTTCGGCCGCTGGCAGCCGCCGATGGCAGCCGGACGATTCGGATCCAGTTGATGCGTCCATGCGACTTCTTCGCCCAGCAGATTGGTCATCTGATTGAACACCGACGAATCCGAAAAATACGGTTCATTGCACATACTCCACACGATGATGCAAGGATGATTGCGCAGAATGCGGATTTCCTCAGTCAAACCCTGATGCACGTTTGCTTCAAATGGCGCTTGATCTGAGGCCACGGTCGGATAGGAACTAGAAGCCGGATACCAGCCTTTCTCGCCAGCGCCACCGCCCGCCGCCCAGACAGGAAACTCCGACCAAAGGCAGATGCCGTTCGTGTCGCAGGCATTCACGAACGCCGTCGAGTGCGGATAATGTGAACCGCGAATAAAATTAAGTCCCGCCTGTTTGATCAGTCCCACATCGCGCGCCGCACCGCTGTCCGACTCCCCATCCGACCAACCGGCGTGATCCTGATGCACATCCGCGCCGTGAAAATACAAATGTGAGCCGTTCAAAGAAAAACCGGTTGAAGCTGACCACTGAAACCATCGAAATCCAAAGCTCGTGCTGTAACTGTCCACCACATTCGTCCCGTTGAACACCGTCGTCAGCGCGCGATAAAGATAAGGCGTGGCCGGACTCCACAAATTCGGACTGGAAACCGCCGGGGTGGTCTGGTTGAAAACATTGGTCGTCCCCGCCGCAATGGTGTTGGTCGTGGAAACGGTGGCGACGACGTTGCTGTTCGCATCCAGAATGTCCGTCTGCACTTTGCAGGAAACATTCGTGCTGTAATTGTTGAGGATTTCTGTCTGGATGTTCACCGTGCTCGATGCACCTGAATTTGCGGCCAGCGTTGGCGTCGTCACCCAGGTGCCAAACCAGGTGACGTGCAGCGGATCAGTCGCCACAAGCCAGACGTTGCGATAAATGCCGCCGATAAACGTGTGATCCCCGCCGCGCGGCGGAAGTTGCGGATTCCAATTGTTGTTCAACCGCACCGCTACCACATTGTCACCGACCACAAGGTTGGTGCTGACATCGTAAGAAAATCCGGTGTAGCCGCCCAAGTGCTCCCCGACCAACTGGCCGTTGACAAAGACCTGAGCGTCTTGAAACGCCGCCTCGAACTCCAGAAACACGCGCTTGCCCACCCAGCCGGACGGAACCGTCAAATGTTTTCGATACCAGCCGTAGCCGGTGTAAAATTGGTTGTAGCCAAAGTAAGGAGCATCAAACGAGTGCGGCAGGCCGACGGAACTCCACAAAGTATCGTTGTAAGTGTTGGTCTGCGCGCCGCTGTAATCACCCAACTGAAATTTCCATGACTGGTTGAAGTTGGTCACGACGCGACCACCGACCGGCACCTGCGCGTGCAGCAACATTCCACCGGCGAGCAGGACGGCTGGCAACAAACATCTGCCTGCCAGTTTAATCATGGAATCTTTTTGGTTGATAATACCGGCGTTGTTGGTGTTGCGGTTGGGCGAAAATTATTTTTTCGCCGTGCGCTTCACGTGGCCGGCGTGATTTTGTAAACGATGGCGATGTCGTTGGGTGATTTGGTCGGCGCGCTGATGGTCAGTGCTTCGGAAGTTTGCGACCATTGCACTTTTTCGTCGCTGCCCAGCAGCGTGATGTTGCCGATGTTATTATCGAGCAGCTTCGCTGCCGTGCCGAGCGACTTGATTTGCAAATCTTTTTTCGGCGCGCCCAGCGCGATCATGTAAAGCACTCCATCCTTGGTCGTGAAGCGCACGTCTTCGCCGGTGAACGGCTTGCCCTTGCCCTCGTTAAAATTGCCGACTTTGGTCGGCAGGCCTTCCGAGGCCGGGCCTTCGCCAAATGTTTTCCACGGTCGCGTGCCGAAGATGGCTTCCTTGTTCACTTCCATCCAATCGGCAATGCCTTTCAACACCACTTCTTCCTTGTCGTCAATCGTGCCGTCGGCGCGCACGGGAATGTTTAATAAAAGGTTGCCATTCTTGCTCACGATGTCGCACAAAATCTTGATGACGTGGCTCGCGCTCTTGTAATGGCCTTTGTCATACAGCGCCCGGTCGTAATGCCAGTTGCCGATACAGGTGTCCGTTTCCCACGGCAACGGCTCAATCCGGTCGGACGTGCCGCGCTCGATGTCCCACACGATGCACTTGCGTTCTTCGTCATTGAGCTGTTTGCCGAGAATGACCGCTTCCAGCTTGCCGTCATGTTGTGCCATGCTGGTGTTGTAAAAATCCGCCGCGATCTTCAATCCTGCATCGCTCACCGGCCACAGCGGTAACGCGTCGTCATCAAAATAAAGCAGGTCTGGATGGTATTTTTTGATGAGGTCGGCGGTGCGGTTGTAAAACTTGTCGCAGTAGGCCTGGTCGGGAAGGCTCACGCCGTTGTTCCAATCCCAGCGGTCGTGGATGGCTCCGGGCTTGTCGAAGTTCGGGCTCGGTGTGTGGCGTTGTTCGTAAAGATCCTGCGGGTCGAGGCCGTCCCNNCCGTCCCACCATTTGCCTTTGCCATCTGCTTTGGTCAATTTGCCATCGTAAGGCACTCCGGCCAGCGGGCCGGTCCTGTCGGCGCTCTGCGTGATTTCATACCAGCTCCACGCGTGCGCGGCATGCAGGCTCACGCCGAAGGGCAACCCCTGGTCGTGTGCGGCTTTCGCCCAGCCGGCGATCAAATCTTTCTGCGGCCCGACCGCCACGGCATTCCACGGCTGATATGCGCTGTCCCACAAGTCGAAGTTGTCGTGGTGGTTGCCCAACGCGACGAAGTATTGTGCGCCGGTCCGTTTGTAGAGGGCTACGAGTTTTTCCGGATCCCAGTTCTCGGCCTTCCACGAATGAATGACATCCTTGAAACCGAATTGCGACGGCGGCCCCCAGTGCGCAACCTGATACACGTTCTGCGGATGGCCTTGAATATACATGTTGCGCGCATACCAGTCGCTGTCTTCCGGTTCGCATTGCGGACCCCAGTGCGCCCAGATGCCAAACTTCGCATTCCGAAACCAATCCGGCGTCTTATACTGCTTGAGAGAATCCCACGTCGGCTGGAATTTTCCAGGCGCGATTGGCTCCGCCGCCGTGTTCACAATCACGGTTGTAACGGCGGTTTCAGGAATGGGATCACCTGCGCGAGCACAGACCGCCACGCCGAGCACAACGACGAAAGTTAACGATCCAAGTTTGATGGTCATATTAGCAATCAATGCACAAATGAGAAATCCAAAATCCACGGACGC
>PKZR01000334.1 GCA_003133815.1 Limisphaerales bacterium
TTTGGAACGCCGGACACCGCACGGGCGCAATGATAAATTCCATCCATCTTGCTGAGACGGTGCTCGGCAATCCCTGGGGTGGCTCAATGCTATTGACCGACTCCGTTTTGAATTTGCAATTGGAAGAAGGCGGAACCTGGGGCATTGGTGATTTGCACGCAGATAAATGAAATGCTGTTGGTAACAGTCACCCAATTACCGGCGGTCAGATTGGTGCTCATTTGGAGGGCATAATTTGTGCCGATGATTGCCGATGCCGGCACGGGAAAAAACAACACCGGCTGACTGTTGTATGTGGTGATGCCAACCACTGGCAGTGTATTCCACGGCACCGCCGGAATGCCCGCAAACATTGAACCCCAGCCTGCGGTGGACGGCAAATAATAAGCGGTCGCGCTGACACCACCGCCGAACAGTTGCGAACCGATGGAGCCGGGTGCATTACCCAGGAAATAAACTCCTTTCAAATGAACGCAGTCCATGAAGGCATTTCTTCCGATGCTCTGGACACTGCTGCCGATCAGGGCATTCGTCAACGAACCGCAATCAGAAAATGCTTCCGCGCCGATATTGGTGACGCTGTTGGGAATCGTGACGCTGGCCACTCCGGTATCCATGAATGCATTGTTAGTGATGCTGGTAACCAGCAGACCGTTGGTCATGTTGGGGACGGTCACCGCGCCGCCGGAACCTGTGTATTGCATGATGGTAATCGTGCCATTGTTGGTCGCGTAAGTGAATTGCGCTTCCACTGCGGCAGGTCTCATCCAGAGCAGCGTCACCAGCAGTATAGTTTGAAGCAGAGTTGGGTTGGTTTTCATGGGTGCCTGAGTGAAGCGCACTAATCGTGCCAACCATATTTTCGCAGATTCACTGGGGTTTCAAACGAATGAGGTCTCTTACCTGCGTGAATCTCACGCAAAATGCGTGATAATTTCACGGTTTGAAAAATTAAACTAGCGCAGCTTGAACCCGCCGCGGAAGATCACCTCCGCCGCAACGACCACCAAAAAAACAACGCCAATCAGTGCGTTCAACCTGAAAAAGGCAATGTTAACCCAGTTCAAACTGCGGCGGCGCGCGATCCAGTGCTCCATCACGAGGCAGGCAAGTATGACGAGCCAGCCGATGAGATACGCTAGGCGAAACCGGCACAGCAATCCGAAGCCGAGCAGCACGCCGCACATCACCATGTGTGCGAGAAACGCCGCGCCGAGGGCGTTCTTCGGGCCCCACGCCACGACGAGCGAGCGCAGCCCGTGTGATTTGTCGAATTCGTAATCTTGCAGAGCGTAAATGATGTCGAACCCGACGAGCCACAAAATCACCGCGAACGCAAGCGTGGTCATCTGCAAAATTTCCCAAACAGAAACATTCGCACCCTTGACCGCCAGCCACGCGCCGACGGGCGCGAGCGCCAGCGCAATGCCGAGAAAAACGTGCGTGTAATCCGTGAACCTTTTCGTCAGCGAGTAAAAACAAACCATCACCAACGCAATCGGAGAAAGGAAAAAACACAGCGGATTCAGAAAATAGCTGGCCGCAATCAAGCCCGCTGCCGTCAAAGCGCAAAGTGATATTGCGCTGAACAAAGAAATTTGTCCGCTCGGCAAATGGCGGTTGGCAGTGCGCGGATTCAGCGCGTCGAATTTGCGGTCAACGATGCGGTTGAACGCCATCGCGCACGTTCGCGCGCAAACCATCGCGGCAAGAATCAGTCCGAAAGTTTTCCAACCCGGCCAGCCGCGATTGTCGCGTGCCGCCACGAGCATTGCCGCCAGCGCAAAGGGCAAAGCAAAAACTGTGTGAGAAAATCGAACGAAGCCGCCCCACTTTTGAATTGCTGAAATCATTCCTTCTCTTCAGCCCAACGCGGCGCGAGCTTGTTCGGGATGCCGATGTGGTCCAGCACGCGCGCGACAACGGTATCCACAATTTGCACAACGGAATCCGCGCCGGAATAAAAACTCGGATTTGCGGGCAAAATGATCGCGCCGGCCAACAAAAGTAATTCCATGTTCTTGACGTGGATTAAACTCATGGGTGTTTCGCGCGGAACCAAAATCAATTTCCTTTTTTCCTTCAGTGTCACATCCGCCGCCCGCAGCAGCACATCCTCGCTGTAACCGTGCGCGATACGTCCCATCGTGCCCATCGTGCAGGGGATCACTACCATCGCGTCCGGCGGATTCGAGCCGCTGGCAAACGGCGCGTTCATGCTTTTGAGGTTGTGAGTCTGTGCACCCGCCGGCAGTTTCAAGCCGTCCGGCAGCTCCACNNATTGTCGAGCAACCGCTGCGCGTATAGCGCGCCGGTCGCCCCGGTTATGGCCACTAGAATTTTCAAAGTAAATGCAATCGTTCGCTGATAAATTATGGTGTAATCCGCCGCCGCAAACAAGTCGCGTCCGAAACATCTTGAGTCCATTTTCCTGTTCCGCACAATTGGCGCGTGTCAAAATTAACAGGAATCACTTTTTTCGCGCTCGTTTTTCTGGCGGGTTGCTCGACAACTCCGCCTCAATCCCCGCTGGACTGGTCGGAGACCAACGCTGTTGTAAAACCCGTAGTCATCCAGACAAACAAACCGGTTGCGCCATCAGCCCATACAAATTCAACCGTCGCTGTTCACACAAATCCGCCGCCGGTCATTGTTCCAAAGCCCGCGCCTGCTCCGCCGGTCGTGACATGGACTTCGCTCGAGAACTGGGCGACGGAACACAAAACTGGCAAGCCGCACCGGATCACCGATTCGCCGACGACAACTTACGCCATCGCCTCAACCAATGGCGTGATGGTTCTGGGCATCGGCAGCCTCGGTGCGACCTGGAACGGAATTGAAATCAATCTCGGCTTCGCGCCGGAATTCATTGACGGCGAACTTTTCCTGAACGGGCTTGACTTGAAAAAAAATCTGGAGCCGCTCCTGTGCGCTCCGCCACTGACATTCAGCACCAATCGAATCATCGTGATTGATCCCGGCCACGGCGGCAGCAACACCGGCACGCACAGCGTTTTGGACGGCCACTTTGAAAAGGAATTCACCTTGGACTGGGCCAAACGCCTCAAACCGATGCTCGAAACGAACGGCTGGACGGTTTTCCTCACGCGCACGAGCGACGTGTATGTGACAAATGCGGACCGGGTCACGTTTGCCGAAACTCATCATGCCGATTTGTTCATCAGCCTGCATTTCAACGCACCCGGCAACAATGATGAAAAAGCCAACGGTCTCGAGACTTATTGCATCACGCCGACAGGAATGCCCTCAACCTTGACCCGCACTTTCGCCGACCCGTGGTATGAAAATCTGCCGAACAACCATTTTGACGCGCAGAATCTCCAGCTCGCCGTCCGGGTTCAAAGCTCGTTACTGCGCGCGATTGGCATGGAAGACCGCGGCGTCCGGCGCTCACGATTCGACACGGTGCTACGAGGGCAAAACCGTCCCGCGATTTTAATCGAAGGCGGTTACCTGTCAAATCCAGCCGAAGCCAAACTGATCGAAAGTGCGGACTACCGCCAAAAACTGGCTGAAGCCCTCGCCGCCGCTCTCAAATGAAACCAAACCGTTACTCCGTTGAATTGTTGCATCGGGTGCCGATTCATGATTCAACGATGCAACAATTCACGATTTAACGCATGAAACATATTCTCGTCACCGGCGGCGCGGGTTTCATCGGCTCGCATCTGGTTGAGCGTTTATTAAACGACGGCAAAAGCGTTGTTATTATTGATGATTTCTCGACCGGTAGACTGGAAAACCTTCGGACGGTAAAGAAAAATCTGCGGCTAAAAATTTACCGCTCAAAAATTTCCGGGTGCAAAGAATTGCCGAAGCTCGCGTCCAATTCGGAATTTATTTTCCATCTTGCGGCGACCGTTGGCGTGGAACTGGTGGTCAAATCCGCACTGCACGTTTTGGAATCCAGTTTTCACGAAATGGAAATTTTATTGAAAGCCGCCGCGAAAAATTCCACACCGCTGTTGCTTACTTCCACCTCGGAGGTTTATGGCAAGAGCGCCAAGCCGGAGTTCAGCGAGGACGACGATCTGCTCATCGGCCCGCCCGGCCAGTCGCGCTGGAGTTACGCCTGCTCGAAGCTCACGGACGAATTTCTCTCGCTCGCCTACGCGCGAGAAAAAAACCTGCCCGTTACTATCGCGCGACTGTTCAACACCGTCGGACCAAAACAAACCGGACGTTACGGAATGGTTTTGCCGCGCTTCATCGCGTCGGCGAAAAAGAACGAGCCGCTGAAAGTTTTCGGCGACGGCAAGCAGACACGCTGTTTCTGCCTCGTGAACGACGTGGTGGAAGCGCTGTCGCGTTTGCAAAATCATGAAAAAGCGCGGGGCGAAATTTTCAACATTGGAGGTACGGAGGAAATTTCCATGTTCGAACTCGCGCAACTCGTGGTGCAAACGCTTGGCTCGCAATCCCGGATTGAACTGATTCCCTACGACCAAGCTTATGCGCCGGGCTTTGACGACATGCGCCGCCGCAAGCCGCTGGTGGAAAAACTGGAACGCTTCGTGAAATTCAAACCGCAGACACCTCTGCGCGAAATCATCCTGTTGACGGCAGATTGATTCCTTCGCGCTTAAGCAGGCCGCGTTTCCAATCCAAGCCGCCCGAGAAGCCGCCGAGTTTGTTGTTCGCGGCGAGCACGCGATGGCACGGAACCAAAATCGGAACCGGATTCGCTCCGCACGCGCCGCCCACGGCGCGAACAGCCTTGGGCCGGCCAATCGCCGTCGCGATTTCGCCGTAACTCTTCGTTTTGCCTAAAGCAATTTTCCGCAACGCGTTCCAGACACTTTTCTGAAATTCCGTCCCCCCCAGATCCAGCGGCGGAAATTCTTTCGGTTCGTGGCCGGCCAAAATTTTCTTCAACACAACTTCGGTTACACGGTGCCATTTGCGGATTTCGGCGGGAATCGGTCCGTCTTTGCTGCGCTTCGGCACGACAAGCGCTTTCTCATTTGGAAAATCCAGTCCTGCAAGACCTTTTTTAGAAAAGCGCGCCAAAAATTTTCCGGCGCGCGTGGAAATTGGCAGTTCGACAAATTGAGCGTTCATTTTAAATTTTTCGCGGTTCAGCGGCCGTGGAGCCAGACCAAAAGCGTGCCGAGCAGCAACAGGAACAGGGCGACGGCAAGTACAATGAATCTTCTGCGAGCAATGCGTTTTTCGTAGCGCATCGGACGCAGGCCGTGGACACCGCCGGCGGCGAGATAATTCACGAGGCGCGGGTTGTTTGTCGTCGGGCCGCGAAAATGATTCCGCAGGCGTTCCCATAGTGCGGGCAGATCGTATTTACGAACACCGAGTTCGTTGTAACGGTCGCGCAGGTCGGCCTCTGGTTGGAATGATTTTGGATTCACTTCCTCAAAAACCGGCTCGTGCAAAATGGGTTTTGGCGCGGGCGGCAGCTCGGATTTTCGCGCGATGGTTTCGCCGTGCGGGATGGCCGTGGAACGCAGCTTGGGCGCGGTTGTGCGCTGAATCTGCGAGTCGAGCTTTTTGATCTCGGATTCGAGCGAGGCGATCTGGTCGCCGAGCATGCGGGCGCGTTCGGAAATCGAGTCAACCTGCTTCGCCTTCTTTTTAACGAAAGCCATACGACAAATCTCAATGCCGCAAAAGAATCGCGACGAAAATTCCCAGCGCACCGAGTGCGACAATCAACAGCGGCCATGTCATCGCCAGACCGATTTTGCAAAGTTCGCCGAAGCTTAAATTGGCGAATGGTGAAACAACCGGTGTCAGCACGGCTTCGGATTCGGATTTTTTCTGAGCGGATTCGCCGGCGAGAGCGGGCAATTTCAAGCGGGCGGAATTCCATTCCATCCGCGCATTTTCAATCGTCGTCAGTGCGCGTGTGAGTTCGACATGGAAGTTTTCCTTCGTCCAGCTTTCGTCATGGACGTTCTGTATTTTATTCAGCGCATCGCGGAAATCAGCGATGGTCTTGACCATTTGCTCGGCATCGCGGCGGGAATTGAACTCGGCTTCTTCGAGAAGGCCGAGTCCGCGCGTGAGATTGTGGACCATTTCCTGACGGCCGTTTTGAAATTCGAGCTGGCGACGGCGCAATTCCTCGAGCGAGGCGCGTTCGCGTTCCAAATCCTCCTGCGCGCGTTTCAATTCGGCTAGTTTCTGCTGCGCCTCGACGACTTTGCGGTCCACCTCGTCGCGCGTTGGAGCGCGAAGCGGATCGTTGGTTGCCGCGAATGGCGTCGGCGATTTGTGCGCCTGAAAATCCGTGTCAATAAATTCGGTCGAGTCGTATTCAGCCATGTGGCGACTTTAACGCCGTTACAATTTCGTGTAAAGCGGTGTTTGCACTTGTCAGGGTCGCGGGCGAGTCCTAGATTACACGCATCGGCTGGCGATGATTTGAAATGATTGAATTGATTCAGTTTCCGTGGAGTCCTTTCTGCATTGTGCAGAGGCGCATATTGGAATTTTCCGGCGCGCCCTTCAAAACAACGAACATCCCCAATCAGGACCGATCGCTGGTCTGGAAGCTCACGAAGCAGCGTTATTACGGAGTGCCCGTCATTCGCGACGGCAAGCACATGATTTTTGAACTCACCGATGATTCACAGGTCATCGCGAAGTATCTCGACGAGGAATTGGAACTGGATTTGTTTCCCGCAAAATGGCGCGGCGTTCAATCCGTTTTATGGCGGTTCATCGAAAACGACATTAAAGGCGCGACGTTCCGGCTCAATGACATTTATTTCAAGGAAAATGTACCGCCGGCAGAGCAGTTGCAATTTTTACGCTTTAAGGAACGCAAGTTCGGTCGCGGCTGTATTGACCAATGGCGCAGGGATCAAAAAACCTGGCTCAAGAGGTTGGAGGAATTATTGATTCCATTTGAAATTATTCTGACGCATCAAATGTTTTTGTTGGATGACCAGCCGCATTTTGTGGATTTCGACTTGTTTGGAATGCTTGGAAACTTTCTCTACTCCGGCCATTACAAACTGCCGGCACGCCACAAACAAATCCAACAATGGCATCGCCGAATGACGACAATCAAAAAGCAAAAATGAAACCTGCTTGTCACCCAAACGTCGCCGTTCCTCAACCCGATTTTGTTTTGCTCTAATTAATTTATACATACCCAGTGAAAAATTACATCCTCGACACCAACGTCCTCCTTCACGATCCCAACTCACTTCTCAACTTCGATGACAATCACGTCGTTATTCCCATTGAAGTCATAGAGGAGATAGACCGTTTCAAACGCGAGTCGTCCGAACTCGGCCAGAACGCGCGTCAGGTGTCGCGAATGCTCGACGGCTTCCGTGGCGAAGGCAGCTTGAGCGAGGGCGTGGAATTGCCCAACGGCGGCAAGCTGAAGGTGGCTTTCCAAAAAAACGGCAATGGCAATGGGGACAGTCACATTGTGAATGGCAACAGCGTGGACAATCGCATTCTGTTGCTCGCTGCCGGAATTCAAAAAGCGCAGCCGAAAAATCCCACGATTCTTGTTTCAAAGGACATCAATCTCCGTATCAAGGCCGATGCGCTTGGTTTGCAGGCCGAGGATTACGAGAACGACCGTGTTCACATCCAGGACCTTTACACCGGCATGATTGAACTGTCCGTTGGCCCGGAAAAAATGGCGGCGTTCCGCGCCAACGGGGAACTTGAGGTAAACGGCGGCAAAAAATATTTCCCGAACGAATTCTGCACGCTCATTGACGAAACAAACCCCAAAAAGGCCGCGCTCACAAAAGTTGACGCGACGGGAACAAAACTCGTTCCCATCATTGACTGCCGCGAAGGCGTCTGGGGCATCAAGCCGCGCAACCGCGAGCAGCATTACGCCTTCGATGCGCTGCTCGACGACCGTGTGAAGCTCGTCACGCTCATGGGCAAAGCCGGCACGGGAAAAACCCTGATGGCGATGGCCGCTGGCTTGAAGCGCACCGTGCTTGACCGCGAATTCCGCCGGCTCGTCGTCGCGCGCCCGACAATTTCCATGGGCAAGGAACTCGGATTCCTCCCCGGCTCGCTCGAGGAAAAACTCGCGCCTTGGATGCAGCCGATCCACGACGCGCTAGAAATGTTAAGCGACCTGAACATGGGCCACGACCATCGCCGCAGCGGCGACCTCATGCGCAGCGGCGCGATCGTTGTCGAGGCGTTGAGCTACATTCGCGGGCGCAGCATCGCGAACCAGTTCATGGTTATTGATGAGGCGCAAAACCTGACGCCACTGGAAGCCAAAACCATCATCACACGCTGCGGCAGCGGCACGAAAATCATCTTTACCGGCGATCCATATCAGATTGACAATCCGTATGTGGACTCGTCTTCGAACGGATTCAATTACATCGTGAGTCGGTTCCGCGACCAGGCCATCGCCGCCCACATAGAACTGCAAAAGGGCGAGAGATCCGAACTGGCCGAGCTGGCCGCAAATATTTTGTAGCGGAAATTGTCCGCAAATTTAGAACGCAATCGCAAAAGTGACTTTCCCATGGCCTTTGCCGGGACGATTTATTTTTTATTTTGACGATTGACAAACCACCGTTCCGGTCGGATTTTTATTTAGCTGGGGAAAAACCAGCGTATTTATGATCTCAAATGAACGACCATCACCATTCGGTCGGCGACCTTATCAGGGTCAAGCAGGCCATGGTTACAGCCAGCCCAAACCGCAGATTCAGGAAGACACTCTCAAATCTGGAGAAGTGCAAATCGAGCGCAAGAACTTTGTCTTCACGCTCAAGGAAAATCCGCGCGGGCGTTTTTTGCGGATCACCGAGGACGTCGGCGGGCGGCGTGACACCATCATTATTCCATCCACCGGCTTGGAAGAGTTCAAAAAGCTCGTGGATGAAATGGTAAAGGCGTCTAACGAAATCCAGCCGAAAACTTAAATCTTTGCATCATTAATTGGCTAAATCACTACAAGGCTGTGTTCGTTGCAAAGATTTAACGTTTTAATGATTTTTTCTTCGCCTTTGTTTTAGTTTTCAATTTCAACCGTGCCGCGTCACCCCAAAGACCTTCCAGATCGTAACGCTCACGTGCATCCGAACGCATGACGTGGACAATCACGTCAAAAAAGTCCAGCACCACCCACGCGCCCTGCATTGAGCCATCCTTGCGCATCGGGCGCAAATCATAGTCGTCGCGCAGTCCTTCGGTGATTTCCTCCACGATGGCGCGCAGGTGCGGCTCGCTCGTGCCGGACGCGATGACAAAATAATCCGTCACCGACGATAAATCGCGCACGTCGAGAATGACGATGTTTTCCGCCTTTTTGTTGTCCGCATAGTCGCGGCAAAGCTGGGCCAGTTTTTTTGAGTCCATCTGCGGGGATATTGCGGCGGATGAGATCAAAGATAAAGGCGATTGTTTCGGATGGCCTCGGCCACGACGGATGGGACGAGCGGTTCAATCGGAAGACCTGCCTTAAGCCGTGCTCGAATTACCAGCGACGAAACCGCCAACGGAAAACCCCTCAACGCACGCCCGCGAAAGGGCGCGGGAAAATCCGACGGCGCTTCGCCGGGACGCGGAATCACCACGAACTCGGCCAGCTTCGCCAGTTCGTCCGGTTCCCGCCACTCATTGAGCTTCGCCACATGATCGGTGCCAATGAGCCAGAAAAAATTTGCGCCCGGAAATTTTCTCGCGTAATCGCGGAGCGTGTCAACGGTGTAGGAAATGCCACCGCGCTGGATTTCCTGCGCGTCAATTTCGCAATTCGTTTTCCCCGCAAGCGCAAGCCTGAGCAACCGAAGGCGCTCAAACGCAGGTGCGGGTTTGCTGTCCGGCTTGAACGGCGATTGCGCCGCCGGGATGAAAAACAGTTTGTCCAAGCCGAGTTCTTCGACCGCCGCCTGCGCGACGAGCAGATGGCCGAGGTGAACCGGATCAAACGAACCGCCAAACAAGCCGATTTTCATTTCTCAACAGTTTTTTCAGATTGGCTCGATGTAGTCGAGGTCTTTTCCGTGCGTTTCATCAAGACCAAGCAATGCCCAAAGTGCGACTAAAATGCAAAGCACACCGATCAACGCCGCAGTGGGGACGATGCCGATCTGCGATTTGAAATGGTTGAACATCATCGTTAGCGGCACGACAGCGCCGCGTACAAAGTTCGGCACGGTTGTGGCGACGGTGGCGCGGATATTCGTGCCAAATTGTTCGGCAGCGATGGTCACGAAGACTGCCCAATAGCCGACGCCAAAACCGAGAAAAAGGATAACGAGATAAAATGTGGCCTCGGAAAACCCGGCGCAGAAAAAATACGCAGCCATCGCCGCCAGCGTGAAAACGATGAAGGCGAAGACGATTTTTTTACGCGAACGTAATTGCTGGCTGAAGAATCCGCTGGCGAATCCGCCGAACGTGATGCCGAGATAGGCAAAGGCGACAGCGTGGGCGGCATCAATTGCGCCCCGTATTTGCAGAGATTTTGAGATTTCCGGCGACAAATTGACGAGTATCCCGATGACGAACCACAGCGGCACACCGATGAGGATGCAGCGGAGATATTTCGCAAAGCGCTTCCAACTTGTAAACAGCGACAGAAAATCCCCGCGTGCGGCCTGCGTTGGATTGCTTCGCAGTTGTTTGAACATTCCCGATTCGGCGACGCTCATCCGCAAAATCAAAAGCACCAGCCCAAGTCCGCCGCCGATGAAATACGCCGTGCGCCAGTGAACCAGGCCGGCCACCAGTCCGCCGACTACCGCGCCGAAAACGCCGATGGTGGATACAATCATCGTGCCGTAACCGCGCGATTCATTCGAGAGAACTTCGGAAACAAGCGTGATGCCGCCGCCGAGTTCGCCTGCGAGACCGAAGCCGGCGATGAACCGCCAAACGGCGTAAGCCTCCAAGGAATGGACGAAACCATTGGCTATGTTGGCGACGGAATAAAGCAGGATGGAACCGAAGAGCAAAAAGACACGGCCAAAACGGTCACCAAGAATTCCAAAGACGATTCCGCCCGCCAACATCCCGACCATCTGGCAATTAAAAAGAAAAATGCCGTGTTCCAAGATCTGATTGCCGGAAAAGTCGAGGTCTTTCAGGCTCGCGCTGCGCACGATGACGAACAAAATCAGATCATAGACATCCACGAAATAGCCGAGCGCGCCGACGATGACAGCGGGCTTGAGGATTTCGCGCAGTGCTGAGTCGCTGGATTTCATGGATTGCTTTTCTGCCCGCAATCGTAAATCGTAAACCGCGAATCGTAAATGAATTTGACCCGACATTGCCAAAATTGCGGCGAGCCATGGACAATTTCCGGCCAGCCGGGTCGCGGCGAGGTCTGTATGAAATGCCGCGCGGACTTGCGCATCTGCTTAAACTGCACTCATTACGATTCGCGCGTGGCGCAGCAATGTCGTGAGCGCCGGGCTGAACCTGTGTTGGAAAAGGCCCTGGGAAACTTTTGCGAATATTTTGATTTCGCCCGCCGCAACTGGATTCCAAAATCGGAAACGAACAAACGCGAGGCTGTGGCACGCGACCAGTTAAAGAAATTGCTTGGCGACTAAATTGTAAGCGAAGCACCCCGATTTTGATGCAAAAGAATGTTTGCGGCGGCTCGGTTGATTTTGGAGCATGAGTGTAGAGATGGACGTTACGATTGTCATTCCCGTTTTCAACCAGCTGCATTTCACGCGACAATGCCTGGAAAGCCTCAACGCAACGGGCTGCGACGATTCGATGATCATCGTCGTCAATAATTCTTCGACGGACGGGACGGCGGAATTTCTAGCGGCGCGGCCAAAATTGCGCGTGATTCACAATTCCGAAAATCGTGCGTGTGCCGCCGCTTGGAACCAGGGTTTTGAAGCCTGTAAAACAAAATGGATAATGTTTCTGAACAACGACACGGTGTTATCGCGCGGCTGGCTGGAGAGCCTGGTCGCTTTTGCGGAAAACCAGGGCATTGACATTGCTAGTCCGGCGATGGGAGAGGGCGATCTGGATTATGATATTGCAATCTATGCCCGTGATTTCGTGTCGCAGATGAAGCAGGTGCAGCGGCGCGCGACAGCATCCGGAGTATGCTTTTTGGTGGCAAGGCGCGTTTTCGAGACGATTGGAAACTTTGACGAGAATTTTAACAAGGGCGGGAACGAAGACTTGGATTTTCTTTGGCGCGCCCAAAAGGCAGGTTTCAAAATGGCCGTCAGCGGCTGCGCTTACATCCACCATTTTGGCAGCGTGACGCAAAAATCCCTAAAAGCGCAGCGCGGTTCGACGCGGGCAGAAACGGTCGGATATTTCCGAAAAAAATGGAAAATCAACTGGGCGCAACGGCGTTGGATGCACATACGCCGCAAAGCCGCCGGCAACTGGCGGAAGATTTCTGAACACCTGCGCTACGGACACACGCTTGTGGAGAGGCGCGTGGAAGGAAAAGTTTATTATTGTTACCATTAATCTTTGTTCATGAAAGTCAGCGGCTTCACCTTCATCCGCAACGGCACGACGATGGGTTATCCATTTGTTCCCGCCATCCGGTCCATCCTGCCACTGTGCGACGAGATGATTGTCAACATTCCGCGCTCCACCGACGATACGCTGGCCAAGGTCAAGGAAATCGGCGATCCAAAAATCCTCATCATCGAGAGCGAATGGGATGAATCCCTTCGCATAAATGGCCTTGCACTTTCGCATCACACAAATCTTGCCTTGGAACAATGCACCGGCGACTGGTGTGTATATGTCCAAGGTGATGAAGTCCTGCACGAAAACACTTTGCCATCCATGCGCATCGCCATGTCGCGTGAACTCGACAATCCGCAGGTTCAGGGATTGTTGGTGGATTACACCCATTTCTACGGCAGTTACCAAACATGGGCCTGCTCATTCGGCTGGTATCGTCGCGAAGTCCGCGTTGTGCGCCGTGATCCAAACATCCGGTCGCGCGGAGATGCCCAGGGGTTTCGCACCGTCACCAACGAAAAATTGCGCGTAAAAATTTCCGGCGGCCAATACCATCATTACGGTCACGCCCTGCCGCCACAACTGGCGCGCGTCAAGCTCCGCAACCTTTCCAAACTGTGGCATGACGATAATTCCGTCGAAAAAATCTGCGACCGGCCTGAGGTGTTTTACGAAGACGACCAAAAGGTGAAGCCCTTCACCGGCACGCATCCACAGGTCATGCAGGAATTGGTTTCCGCCGCAGGCTGGACATACCGGTCGCGCAACCCGTTTATTCGCTTTCGGAAGAAAGTTTTCTGGAACGACCTCGCTTACCACCTCAAGAATCTTACCGGCATCGAGATCGGAGTCCATAAAAACTATCGTCTGCTTCGCTGATGGCGCATTCCGCAATCAGCGGGGCAATCCTGCATTTGCCGGACAACCGCGCAAATGCCAGCCAAATAGCGCCGAACAAATGTGCCATCGGTTGCGCCATCGCGCGCTCCGTCCAAGCGTGACAGCTATCAATATATTTGCGACGAGCCAGTCGAAAAACAACCGCGCCATCAGGCCGGCAAACAAAATCAGCCGAGTTGAGACGCTGTGATTTTTTTTGAAATAGGCGTAACGTGAACGCCAATATTCAATCCGCGCCGCCGCCGAAACCTTTTTCGCCGTTGCACCCTGGTCATGCCGGACGCGGACTTCCGGCAAATGAACGACACGGAAATTTTCCTGACGCAAACGCAGGCAAAAGTCCGTTTCCTCGAAAAAGAAAAAATAGCGTTCGTCCAGACCGCCCAGCTCGTCCCAGATCTTTTTTCTGACGAAAACAAACGCGCCCACAATCGTCTCCACATCCAGCGGCCCGCGCAGTTCGCGTTCCTTGCCAGGAAATTTTTCCGGCCAAAGCCGGCGCAGCAGCGACTTGCTCAGCAGCTCGGTCGCCAGCGTCGGAAAATTGGCGATGGAATTTTGCCGCGAGCCGTCTGCGTTGAGCAGTTGCCCGCCCGCGACGGCGCAATCGGGGTTTGCGCGCATCCACGCGGCGGTTTTTTCCAGGGCGTCGGGCGCGGGACGCGCGTCGGAGTTGAGCAACAGCAAAAATTCGCCGGACGCGTGTTTCGCGGCCAGATTGCACGCTCGGGCAAAACCAAGGTTTCTTTCCGGGCGGATCAGTTTCAAATTCGGGAATTCGCGCGGCAAAACCGACTGCGTTTCGTCGGTCGAGCCGTTGTCCACGACCAAAATTTCCTTCGCCAGCAAATCGTTGGAATCCAAAACCGACTGGATGGCGGCGCGGGTCAGCGCGCAGGTGTTGCGGGTGAGGATGATGACGGAAACATCCATGTTAGTTCGGCTTGGGTTTATTATCCTGCGCATCGCGCACTTTTGCATAGCGCGTCGCAGTATAAAACGCCGTCATCCAGGCTATATAGGCACCTTGCCAGCCGTCGAGAAATCCGAGCCGTAAAAAATAACTGCGCGCGAAACGCCACGCCGGTCGCGCCGCCATGTCAAACCATCCAGCCTTGCGCCCACTCGCACGCGAGTCCTGCAAAAACGCCTCGCTGTAGCTGGAAATTTTCGCGATCTGACGGTCAATTGTCTCCGCAGTGTCATGCAACAAATCCGCATGCAATCGTCCAGTGGTTCCGTCAACCTCCAGCCTTTCATGCACATTCTCGCCCGACCAGTGGGCCTGGCCACGTCGCCAAAGCCGTGTTTGCCGGTCGGGATACCAGTCGCCGTGCCGGATCCAGCGCCCGCAAAATAGCGTGCGGCGCGGAAAGCTGAACGCGGCAAATGACTGTAGTTTTTCCGGTGCGGCGAATAGTTTCAGGATTTCCTCGCGCAACTCAATTGAAACCGCCTCGTCAGCATCCAGACTCAATATCCATTCCTGCGCGGCCTTTTCGCAGGCGGAATTTTTTTGCGCGACATAGCCTTTCCACGTTTCGCGAAAAACTTTTGCGCCGAAAGATTCCGCGATTTTGTCCGTGTCGTCTGCCACATCATCATTGATCACAACAATGATTTCGCCCGACCATCTGGAAACGCTCTCAAGCGCACTGCGGATGCGCGCGGCCTCGTTGCCGGCAATGATGCAGACGGAAATGGGAAGCGGTTTTGTTGCCGTCACGATACTGGATTGAAGCCGAAATCACGTTGTTGCGCAAAAATAAAATTCGGTCCTGACAAACTTCTCGCAATGCCCGCCATCCCCAAGCATACTTGTGTAAATTATGCTCGTGTTTCTTGGCAGGCTTTGGCAACTGGTGAAGCCGTATCGCGTGCGCCTAGTTCTGGGCGTATTGGCGGGAATTGCCAGCGGCCTGGTTTCGCCTCTGTTGATCGGGACGATCATGTTCGTCTTTGGCACTGTTTTCCCAACGGCAAATACTTCGAGTACTTACAACATGACCAACAACGCGGTGGCGTGGCCGGCAATCACGCTGGCCGGTGGTAGTTCGACAAATTTCACCGTTTCTGTGCGCGGAGCCACAAATAATTTTTCTGGCGGTTTAAAAGTTAAAACTTCGGCGACGCCAGCAGCGGGCGTCTTTGTTTTTTTATCCGGGGCGATCAATTCCAACGCAAAAAATAATTCCATCTACACAATCGTCGTGACTAACAGCGGGCCTTTGGCCGTCTCGAACGTGATGGTGAGCGCAAATTTTCCGACTAATTTTAATTTCAATACTGCTTCGCCGACGCGAATACCAGTTCTAGGAAAATTCTCAATCATGCAGCGTTGGTTCAACTCAGCGCGCGCCGCGCTCGCCGCGAACGATTTGCGCTCGCATCCATGGGCGCTGGGGGCGCTCATTGCGGCGATTCCATTCATCATGCTGCTGCGTGGCATTTTTGGTTATCTGGATGTCTATTGTCTGCAATGGGTCACGACCCGAGCCGTAACGGATTTGCGTACACGGCTGTTTTCACATCTGCTGGATTTATCGGCGGGTTTTTACACGGAAAATTCCAGTGGCCAGCTCATGTCGAACGTGATGAACGACACGGGCGCGCTTCAGGGCATTTTGGCCAGCGCAACCCGCGTCATCGTCAGCGATCCGGTCACATTGGTCAGCGTGCTGGGCATGATGCTCTGGAAGCAGCCCATGTTGACAATCATCGTCATGTCGGTCCTGCCGCTGGCCGTGATTCCCATTGTCATTTATGGCCGGAAAGTCCGCCAGTCCAGCCGGGCGACACAGTTGCAATCCGGCGACCTGACCCAGATCATGATTGAATCTTTTACCGGCCACCGCGTCATCAAGGCCTACGGACTCGAAAGCGTCGTGGCCGGACAATTCCACAGCACCGCCCGCAAATCCATCGGCGATTATATGCGTATGGTTCGCGCGGCGGAAATACCCGGGCCGCTCATCGAATTTTTCGGCTCGTGCGGTGTGGCGCTCGTTTTGGTCTATCTGATTCTGCAGGCAAAATCGCATCCCGGCACACAGCCCAGTTCCAC
>PKZR01000376.1 GCA_003133815.1 Limisphaerales bacterium
GCGACGCCTGAATTGTTTTCAAGCGATGTTGCATACATCCGCAAGAATCGCGGGCGCGGGTAATGGATTTCAAATTCGTGGCGCACGACGCTCCTGCCACCGGCGGAATCGGGGCGTGAAATTTTATCCCAGTCCATTTCCGGCAGGATTTTTGAGATGTGGTGTTCCTCATCGCCTGATTGCAGTCCGATGAGTCGCGTGACGGCTTGGTTGAAATAAATGACGTGCCCGCTTTCATCCAAGACCAGCACGCCATCCTCGATTGTATTGAATAGCGTTTCGAGAAAGCTGCGTTCGCGGGCGAGCCGCTGGACGACCGTCTGCAAACCTTCAGCGTCAAGCCGTCCGATACGGCCAAGCACTTTGTCGATAAAACTGGATTTGATTGCAGTCATTGGGCAAAATAATAATTAATAGTGCCAAGATGGCACAAATAATATTATCGTCAAGTCAAACTAATGCAATTATGGCACACTTGATTTTATTTTTCTCCCGCTGTGAATGATAGGAAAATTTCTTCAAGCTGGCCTGAATTGCCGCTTTGTTTGCGGAGTTCGTCGCGGTTGCCAACGGCCACCAATTTTCCGCCGAGGATGATGCCAATGCGGTCGGCCATTTCCTCGGCTATGCTCAATTGGTGCGTGGAAACCAGCACGGTCATGCCCGCAAGTGAGCGTTCCTTTAGAACATCTTTTACGACGCGAGCGTGCTGTGGGTCGAGGCCGACCATCGGTTCGTCAATCACGAACACTTCCGGATCGTGCAGCAGCGCGGACACGATGGCGACACGCTGGCGCGTCCCGTGTGAAAGGCTTTCAAGAGGCCGGTTTACAAACTCGGCGAGATGAAAGCGCGAAATCAACCCGTTCGCATTCGCTTCAATTTTCGCGTCCGGCATCTGGAACAATTGCCCGGTGAAGCGAAAAAATTCCCGGGCGGTCAGCTTGTCGTAAAGAAATGGAAAATCGGGGACGTAGGCGATTTTACGCCGTGCTTCGAGCGGCTGCTGTTGCATGTCGAAACCGCAAATGCGCGTGGAGCCGGAAGTCGGCTTCATCAGGCCGGCAAGAATTTTCAGCGTGGTTGTTTTTCCGGCGGCGTTCGGGCCGAGCATGGCGAAAAATTCTCCGCTGGGAATGGTGAGCTTCACATCGTTGACGGCGATGAGATCGCCGAATTTCTTCACGAGATTGACAATTTCAATCATGACTTGCCCCACCCTTCTATCTCGGCGGTGAGTCCACCGGGAAGCTCTACACGCATGATTTCGCCGAGCGTGCTGACATAAACGATAATTTTGTTTGCAAGAATCTGGGTTTCGAGTCGATAAACGGAAACCGGTTCGTGCCCCAGCATCAGCCGTTCCCGGTACGCCTGCCAGTGGAGATTTTGCGCCAGCACGGTCGATTGCGGAAACTCTGGAAGTTCAAACCCACCAAAAAATCCGGTGCCGGAATTTTCCGCGAACGCGCCCAGCAGCTTGTTTGGATTTTGCAGGTCGGCGAAAGAAAAGACGCGCAATTCGGTCGAGCCGTCGGACGTGATTTCCAGGGCGACGGTCTGGTTTGTGGCGAGAGAATGGATTCCCACAGTGACGGCGTGCGATGAAATTTTCAGTGTTAATTCGCGCCACTCGCGAAGAGACGAAAATTGAAGCCGCCCGTCAAATTTCAGCCGGTTGGTGATGCTGCCAAGGCTCGTGCCGCCACTCAGCCGGATTTGATAACCGGCGCCGGTTGCAAGACCCTCTGGTGGCAGGCTGTTTTCATCGAGCTTGGCCATTTCCTGCTCGACGCTTGTGGAAAACTCGCAGAAACCGGACGACCGCCCGTTTTGGTAAATGGTGAGGGATGAACTGTCTGGCGCGGTCAGGATTTTCCGCCAGACCAAATCCAGCGGGACCGGCATTTCGCCGCCATGCGAACCGTATTCGGCGCGCCAGAGAAGAAAGTTCATCGTCAGCCAGAACGCTGCGACGATGACAAATGATAAGCGCGGAATCACGATGCCGGGATGTTCAACTCCTGCCCGACGTGCAGCTTGTTTGGGTTCACGCCGGGGTTGGCGGCTCGCAATGCGCCCAATTTGATTCCAAATTTGCGTGCGATGGCGGCTTCTGTTTCGCCGGAGGCGACAGTGTGCGTGCGCGGGGCGGCGGGATTTACGGGATGATTCGCATTTGAATTTGGTGAGGGTGTGCTAACAATCTGCGCCGGCTGGACTGGATTTTGGACGGGTTGCGCGGCGGGATAATTCGGTGCGGGGATTGAATTGGATCTAACTGCCAGTTGATCTGCGTAATAGGCATTCCATTTTTTCAATGCGTCCACTTGATCCTGCAATTGGTGGTTTTGGTCCGTTAGTTTTTCCAGTTCCTGCTGGACAACGGGGGCGCTGGGCATGGACATCACATCTGCGGCGAGCTGTTGCTTGCAGGTGGTGATGCGCGCGGTGACGACCTCGGCGTTTTCGGCATTCGGTTCCAGCTTCAAATATTGCTGGTAATGATAAATCGCGGCGGCAGGGTCGGATATTTTTTCGTCGAAAAGGCAGGCGAGTTCAAAATGCGCTGCGGCCGAATGGGGATTAACTTCCAAAGACTGCTCGAACGCCTCGACTGCGCCTTGGTAATCCATCGCGTTAACCCGGTTTTCGCCGAGGATGAAGTGGGGCTCCTTTTTTTCGTCCAACGAGCCTTGCCCCGGGTCACAGCCGCCTAAAACGGCACCTAGGCACACAACAAATGCGCCGGGCAAAAAATATTTCCTAAAATCCATGGCGCGAAATTAAACGAACGGGACGGGCGGCGCAATCGTGCGGGTGACGAAAATGAATCTTGGACCGCATATCTTTGCCCGGTGAGCTTGGCATTACTGTCATGGAATCTGGAAGTGGTGCGCGCGAGAGGACTTGAACCTCTAATCCTTTCGGAACCAGATCCTAAGTCTGGCGTGTCTGCCATTCCACCACGCGCGCATGAACAAGGCTTTGATATTTGCCGGTGTCGCCCATGAACAGCAATGCAAGACCAAGCATCATAACTGAATTCTCGGAGTCGCAATCACCACAATTATACCGTCTAGCCATTATCATGGAACACCATATGCGGCCCAACTGCAAGCGGATCAATTAATGGACACGGCAGCAAGTAGCCTTGCAATACTACGGGTTAGCTCCACCAAAAGGTTGGCAAAGGTTGGCAAGTAACTATCTCCAATCATCCCTATTGACATTTTCCAGCAAATCATGCTTAATCTCCTCCAATATGAGTATCCAATCATTGTCAGCTACACAATTGCGTCAGGCGGCCGATCTCAAGGAAAAGATCGAGAGCCTGAATAACCAACTCGCGACACTTTTAGGCGGCAGTGGAATTCCTGTTCCATCCAAAGTTGCCAGCCCGGCAAAGAAGAAGGGTGGAATGAGTGCAGAAGGCAGGGCCAGGATCAGCGCTGCAGCAAAAAAGCGGTGGGCAAAAGTCAAGGCGGCCAAATTACCGGTCAAGGTTGAGGTCAAGACGGTCAAGCCTGTGGCCAATCAGCGCAAGAAGATGAGTGCTGCGGCCAAAGCCAAATTGTCAAAACTTGCAAAGGAAAGATGGGCCAAGGCCAAGGCAACGGGAAAGAAAAAGTTGTAAGTCCTGTTTAAATCTATTTGGAAAACGAATGCAGTTCCGCTTTTGGCGGGGCTGCATTTTTAGTTTGTAAGGCGAAATCCAGGAACTGCGGCAAAGGAGATTGAATAAAGAGCAATTTTTGTTGGATAAAAAGCAACGGATGGCTTGCAGATAACGGCTTACTGTGTGAAAAAGAATCAGAGTCCGGTGATGGAACGTCTCTTCAGTGGACATCCCCTGTCCCACCTCCTTGGCGTCTGTCACCGGACGCTTTTTTGACCCGTTCAATTTGAAGCTATTACACAGTATCGCATCGCGTTGGAACTTAAACCTAATTTTGCGGACGCTAGAAACAATTTAGGAATTGGATTCCTTGATATGGGAGAAACAGAGAAAGCAATCGATCAATTTCGTGACGCCTTGAAAATCAATCCCGGCTATACTTATGCCCGCATTAATTTAGGGGTGGCTCTTGCTAAAGGCGGACAAGTAGAAGAAGCCATAATGCAATATCGTGAAGTATTAAAATATGATCCCGATAATGCTAAGTTGCACAATAATCTGGGTCTGGCCTTATTCCAGAAAGGAAAGTGGGATGAAGCAATAATACAATACCGCGATGCCTTGAAAATAAATCCCAATGCCGACCTGGTCTGCAATAACCTCGGTCTCGCGCTCTATGAAAAAGGCCGAGTGGATGAGGCTATCGCCGAATATCGCAAAGCGCTTCAACTGAAACCCGGTTACTTGGATGCACTGAACAATCTTGCTTGGATGCTGGCGACCTGCCCGGAGACTAGATTGCGCAATGGGGTCGAAGCCGTGCAACTGGCGCAAAAAGCCGCGCAGCTTGACGGCGGCGAAAATCCCCCGACATTGCGCACGCTCGCCGCCGCCTATGCTGAGGCCGGAAAATTTGCGCAGGCAGTTGAGACGGCTCGCCGCGCCATGCAACTGGCCGCCGCGCAAGGCAACACGCCGCTCGCCGGGACACTGGAACAGGAACTCGAACTTTACCAGATAGACACGCCCATGCGCGATGTGAAGCAGTGACTTGGCCGTTTGGTGAATTTTGCCAAATTAAAACCCCGGCGCGGTTTGCACCACGCCGGGGAGTTTTGCCTCCAGTATTTTTTATTTGGTTCAGCCGCCGACGATGATGCTGACGGGTTTGCTCCAGAGGCCGACGTTGGTGTCATTCACCCGGTAGATGGCGCGATAGGTCCACTTTGTGGGGGTGGCGGGAAACGGCTGGGTGTCGTTGTAGCCGGGCGTGGTGTCGTAGCACAAATCCACAAAACCCTTGTCGTCGTTGCGGTCCACCTGGATGAGGCACATGTCGAGGTAGTTCACATAGCCGCCCCAGCCCCAGTCCACTTCCGTGTGGTTGCCGGATATGACCACCTCAATGTCCGGCTGCACGGTGGTCAGGTCCGGGCCGGGCTGGTCGGCGCCATACACGTCGAGGATCTTGGCCATGGCGTCGGTGAACTTGGGATTGCCGTTGAGCCGTTTGACGAGCAGGCGGAAGCGCGGGGTGATGCCCGCCGGCACGGCGGCCGGGAATTTATCCGGAAGCACGGGCACGCTCTGGCCGCCGGGGGCGATGCCGCCTCCGTCGCGCTCGTAGTTTTTCTCGGCGGTCCACCCTTTGGCAGCCTGCTGCATGGTGGCCTGAAAATCCACCATGGCCCGGAACCGGGTGGCGTCCGCCGCCTGCTGGATGATGTCCGGATCGGTGGCCGATATGCCCAAGGGCACCAGGAACTGCCCTATGTTGTCGCGAAAGACGATGAATTGCTGGGCGCGCCCTTCGTCGTCTCTTTCCAGATAATCTGATTTCATATGTGTTTAATATTTAATTGTTTATACGGATGTTTAGGGGGCAAATCGGGGTGGCCGGGCGGCTCCGCCCGATGATCGGACAGAATTCCCCGACGTTCGGACAGAATAGTCCGAAGGTCGGACAGAATGGTCGGATGGTCGGGCAGAATTGCGCAAAGGTCGGACAGAATGGTCCGATGATCGGGCAGAATTGCGCGATGATCGGTGCGGGCATGGCGACGGTCGGGAGCCGCGCTGTTTTGCGCCAAGCACACCTGCCGAATAGCTTTCACCAAAACTGTCGTTTCCATAATCGTTGACCGGATCAACAAAAATGGATTTTAGGGACATGGCGCGGGCATGCGAGACCTCGTTTTCTACTCTTTGTAGAACGGCTTTTTGAGACCTCTGCAAAACTGTGTTGGCAAGTGATGTAGCGTCCGGCCTGTGGCCGGAAATTATGGATTTACAAACCCAAAGGTCGAGGCACAGCCTCGACGCTACACGTTTTGCAGAGATCTCTTTTTGCCGGCGTCAGCCGGGTGCCGATTTTTTGAGGGGACATCTGGCACTGCGGCAGCGGCAGGCCAGGGCACAGAACAGATGGTAAGGCGGCTGGTTGGTGTAGGCGACCAGCAGTTCAAAATTCTGGCCGGTCGGAAACCGCTCGCCACGCTCCCATTTGCTGATGGTGGCGATGGAGAAGCCCGTTTCGATGGCGACTTGTTTCAGCGGAATTCTTTTCTTGCGCCGCCATTCCCTGAAGGTGTCGGCAAAGCACCTGCGAAAATTACATTTGAATCCCGGTCGCCGAGGCATGGCGGGATTTCATCACAAGCCGCCACCGGATGAAAGAAGGAACTTAGATTGGTTGCCGGACCGGATTATTTCCCTGTCAGCCGGTCTCAATTCTTTCTCCTGTAGGCTGTGGCCGCCCCGTCAGTGCAGGCGACTGGACACCCGTTATTGCTGTGGACAGGACAAAACATGTCAAATGACAGCCCGCCAATTTCTGTCAAAATGTCCGGTGGTAAAACACAGGCGGAAACTTGGACGGACGTCCGCTACAAGTCTCAAAGGCCTGGAACAACGGCGACCGGAGCAATTGGATGATGAGTTTAATTGCTCTCCTTGCCATCAGCGGACGGATTCGAAAGTGAAATTATGAATGCACAAAAATGGATCGCTCTTGGCGCAGCTTTTTTTCTGCCCCTAGGCGCGCAAGCCCAGTTAACCCTCACCGGAACAAACTACGCTCAGAACTTCGATGGACTCGACTCCGGACTGCCAACCGGCTGGATAGTTTGCACGAATGCCCATGCCACCAATGTCGGAACATCCGCTGGGTTTGTCACAAACCACATCAGTTGGGGCAACCAAACCGGCCAGTTTCAGAATTCTGCCTCCACCAGTAATGGCGGCACAAATTTGCTGGGAACCGAAAGTTCAGCGCTGCAAAGCGGCTATACCAACCGCGCACTTGCCATCCGGCAAACCGCCGGCTTCGGCGATCCTGGAGCGGCCTTTGTATTGAACCTCGCCAACACCTCCGGCATGAACGGTTTCCGTTTGGGATTGGATTTCCTGATGTTGAGCGTGCAGAGTCATTCCACCGTTTGGACCGTGGATTATGCCGTCGGAAACAGTCCCACCAATTTCATTCCGCTGGCGGCATACACCGATCCCGGGGTGTTCGGTGCGACCCACACGAATATTTCTCTGGGCACGGCTCTGGATAATCAAGGTTCAAATGTCTGGATCAGAATTGTCGCTTTGAGCGGCAGCACCGGCAGCGGCACCCGCGACACTTTTGGCGTGGACAATGTTTCACTCTCGTGGACGACGAACGCTGCCGTTACCGCCATTCCGCCAATCATCACCGGCTTCGTCATCACAAACGGCAACGCCTTGATTTATTTCACAGGTGGACCGAACGACACCGTGTCGTCATTTCTGCTGCAAGCCTCGGCTGATTGTTGCAGCCCATTCTGCGACACAAACATCGTCATCAACCAGCTCGGTTCAACTCAGTTTGAAGCCGTCTGCGGAGCAGCCGGTACGCAACAGTTTTATCGCGTAAAGCATCTGTAACCGTTGCGCTTCACACCACACTCGCAATCGCATCGCCCATTTCGCGCGTGCCGACGCGTTTCGCACTAGCTTCACCTGCGCTGAAGATGTCACCAGTGCGATTGCCGGCGGCGATGGCTTTGGCCACGGCCGCTTCAATCGCCAGCGCCGCGTCGTTCAAACCAAAGCTGTGCCGCAGCATCAGCGCGCTCGACAGGATTTGTGCGATGGGATTCGCCAAATCTTTTCCGGCGATGTCCGGCGCGGTGCCGCCGGCAGGTTCGTAAAAACCAAAAGTCTGGTTGCCGTTCGTCGCACCGAGGCTCGCGCTCGGCAACATGCCGAGCGAACCGCCCAGCGCCGCCGCCTCGTCGCTCAGGATGTCGCCAAACATGTTTTCGCACAGCATCACGTCGAACTGCGTCGGCTTGAGCATGAGTTGCATCGCGCCATTGTCCACGAACATATGATCGAGCGCCACGTCGGGATAATTCTTGCCGACGCGCGTCACGACTTCGCGCCACAAAATGCCATTTTCCAGCACGTTAGCCTTGTCAATGCTTGTCAATTTTTTCCGGCGCAGTTGCGCTGCCTTGAAGGCGACGTGGGCGATCCGATCAATCTCCGGCGTCGTGTAAACCATCGTGTCGATCGCGCGGAAATTGCCAGCGCCGAGATCCTCGGTCTTTTTCGGCTGGCCGAAATACATGCCGCCGGGCAGCTCACGCACGACCAATATATCTATGCCGTCGCCCTGGCGTTCCTTCGCCAGCGGACACGCGTGCGAAAGAATTTTCGGCAGCTTTACCGGCCGCAGATTGGCGAACAAACCGAATTCTTTCCGCAA
>PKZR01000267.1:0-295 GCA_003133815.1 Limisphaerales bacterium
CACATTTGTAGTGCGACAAAAGAGACAGTAGCAGGCCCCGTTCAGGATGTTGATGGCGGTCCCGTGCAAGTTGTCTTGCGGACGCGGTTGATTTCAGGAAACCTTTCCGCATCCGCGTTGTTTTAATCTCCACAACCTGCCATGACACCAACCAACCTCGACGCCGCGCGCGAGACCTGCAAAAAAATCGCCGGCAACATCTCCACCATCATGCGCGGGCAGTCCGGCCCCACGCGGCAGTTGCTCGCCGCGCTCGCCACCGGCGGCCATGTGTTGCTGGAGGATTTTCCCGGCA
>PKZR01000267.1:317-449 GCA_003133815.1 Limisphaerales bacterium
GGCCGACGAAATCAACCGCGCCTCGCCGCGCACGCAATCCGCCCTGCTCGAGGCGATGGGCGAGGCGCAGGTGAGCGTGGAGGGCGAGCGGAAAAATCTGTCGGAACTGTTTTTCGTCATCGCCACGCAGAA
>PKZR01000267.1:475-7048 GCA_003133815.1 Limisphaerales bacterium
GTGGAAAGCATCCGCATCAGCGAGGAATTGAAACGCTACGCCGTGGATCTGGTTGCGGCCACGCGCACCGCCGGCGGCGTCCAGCTCGGCGCAAGCCCGCGCGCGTCCATCGCCTTGATGAAGACGGCGCAGGCGCTGGCATTGTTTGACGGCGCGGATTTTGTCACGCCGGAGCAGATACAGTCGCTGGCGGTCTCGGTCATCGCGCACCGGCTGGTGCTGGAACCGCAGGCGCGCTTCTCCGGCCTGACGGCGCACAGTGTGGTGGAGGACATCGTCAAAAAAACACGTGTGCCGGCGTGAAAGGGAAAATGAAGAAGGCAGAATGATGAATGAAGAAACAAAATTCTGCGGTGTGTCACAAAAAGTTTCTTCATTCTGCATTCTTCATTTTTCATTCGCCTTGTGAAGCCGATCTTCAAACTGTTCTACCGGATCTACCGCCCGACTTCGTCGCTGTGGTATTGGGCGCGGCGACGGTTTACGTTGCCGGGATTGTGCGTGGCGGGCGGATTCATCGTCGCCGGCGGCGTGGGCACGGACATCGAGAACACGGTCACCTACCAGATTTTCGCGGTGTTGCTGGCGTTTTTGATTTTGTCATTCGCTTGCAGCCGGTTCTTCAATGCAAAATTTTCCGCGATGCGTTCCTTGCCACGTTTTGGAACCGCCGGCCAGCCTCTTCATTATCGTGTGCAGGTAAAAAATTTGACCGCGCAAAGCCAAACCGGGCTGACGCTTCTGGAAGACCTCGACGACCCGCGCCCGCCGTTTCAGGAATGGCTCGCGGTGCAACTTGCTGAAAGCCGCCGCGCGCATCCGTTTCGAATCACCGAGCGGCGCAGCATCAGCCCGTTCAAGTTGGTGAATCTCAAGGAGGCGGAAGTGCCGCCGATGCTGGCTCGCGGCGAGACGGAGGTGCGCGTGGAACTCACGCCATTGCGGCGCGGGATTTTGCGTTTCAAGGGCGTGACGCTGGCGCGGCCAGACCCGGTTGGATTGTTCCGCTCATTCGTCAAAGTTGCCGTGCCGCAAACCGTTTTGATTCTGCCGAAACGACATTGGATTCCACCCATCGCGCTGCCCGGCACGATGCGTTATCAGGAAGGCGGTGTGGCACTGGCGGCGAACGTCGGGCGCAGTGAGGAATTTGTCTCGTTGCGCGAGTATCGTCACGGCGATCCGATGCGGCACATCCACTGGCGGAGCTGGGCAAAGGTGGGCAAACCCATCGTGAAGGAATTCGAGGATGAATTTTTTGTGCGGCACGCGCTGGTGCTCGACACGTTCACGGATGAACCGCGCAGCGAAATCCTGGAGGAGGCGGTTTCCGTCGCCGCGTCGTTCGCCTGCGCGGTACTGACGCAGGAATCGCTGTTGGATTTGCTTTTTGTCGGGGCTGAATCCTACTGCTTCACAGCCGGTCGCGGCATCGCGCACGCAGACCAGATGCTGGAGATACTCGCCTCGGTGAAAAATTGCGCCGACAAGAATTTCGGGACGCTGGAACAGCTTGTCATCAACCATGTTTCCGTCGTGAGCGGCTGCATCTGCGTTTTCCAAAAATGGGATGACACGCGCAAAGAATTAATAAAAAAATTGCGTGCCCTCGGCGTGCCGGTGTTGGTGCTATTAATTGTCTGGCCGGACGAATCGAAACCGGACGCCGGTCCGCTGCGCGACGCGCCGGACACATTTCACATTTTGGAAATTGGAAAAATCGCGGAGCAACTGGCGGGGTTGAAATGACGGACAACACTCCAACTTCCAACACGCCTGTTTTGAAAACGCCGCCCCTGCTGCTGGGCGCGACACTGTTATTTTGGGGCTGGCAATCGGGCTTGCCGCTCATTGGCGCGGTCATGGGAATCATCCTTGAAAGCGCAAGGCTCTTCAAAGTGCGCTGGGATTTGTCAGACACGGACTTCAGGAGAATCCTGACCTTTTGCACGTTGCTTGCGCTGGCGGCCACTCTTTACGTTTTCACCGACACGCAGGAATCTGGCGGGGGCTTTCATGGGTCGGCCGGCGCGGTTGGCCGGGCAATGGGAATTTCCAGCCTGAAAACGTCCACCACATTTTTCCGCTGGCTGCCGATGTTTTTATTCTTTTTTGCCGCGGCGCAGACATTCAGCACCCGCGAAAAAATTCCGCTGACCGCCATCTCGATCATTTCGCGCTGGCGTTCGCGGCGCGATGAGAACCAAGCCAATGCGCCAGCCAGCTACAGCCTCAACGTTTCCTATCCTTACTTCATCGTCTGTCTTTTTGCCGCGAGCATCCACACCAATGAAGGCGACGGTTCATTTTTTTGGGGACAATGCGTGTTGCTTTTTTGGGCGTTATGGCGGTTTCGTTCGCGGCGTTCCGGCATTCTGCTTTGGGCCCTGGCTTTGACGGTTGTAATGAATTTCGGTTATTTCGGGCAGCACGGCATTGGTTTGTTGCAGATGTCCATCGAAAATTATGATGCGAAATGGCTGTCACGTTTTATGCAGCAAAGGGTTGACCCGACTGAAAGCATCACGACCATGGGCCAGATTGGAGAATTGAAATTGTCCAGCAGAATTGTCATACGCCTCCAAACAAAAAACGGCGAGCCGCCGCCGACATATCTGCGCGAAGCCAGTTATCGCGGCTATCGGTCCGCAAAGCGTTCATGGTATTCCGGCAGTCCGAGGAGCGATTTCGGAGGGATTAACCCTCAGCACGATCAGACGACATTTATATTGCTGTCGGGAAAAACCAACACGTCGTCAGTCAAAATTGCCTGTTATCTTGAAGGGCGATCGCGTGTATCCGGAGCCGCACAAGGGCTGCTGCCGTTGCCGACGGGCAGCGGGCGGCTCGAAAATCTGCCCGCCTACGTTCTTTCTCACAACAGCGAAGGCACTGTGCTGGTCGAAGGGCCGGGACTTGTTATATTCGATGCGCTTTACGGTTCGGGTCCGACGATTGATTCGCCGCCCAACATTGTTTCCACCAATAATGATCTGACCGTCCCGACCAATGAACTTTCCGCGCTGGATTCGGTCATTTCCGAAATGAAATTTTCCGGCACGAATGAAGAACAAAAACTATTGGCTGTTCAAAACTTTTTCTCCAGCAAATTCACCTACAGCCTCTGGCAGGGATCTGACAAGCTGGCGACGTCGAACGAGACGGCGCTGACACGCTTTCTGCTTCACAGCAGGAGCGGCCATTGCGAATATTTTGCCACAGCGACGGTTTTATTATTGCGTGAACTCGGGATCCCTGCGCGCTATGCCGTCGGTTACGCTGTCCACGAAGCGAGCGGCAGCGGCTACATCGTGCGCGAGCGCGATGCGCATGCGTGGTGCCTTGTGTGGAACAAGCGGACGCAAACCTGGAATGATTTTGACACCACACCCGCGTCATGGGTTGGCATAGAAGGCAGTCGCGCCTCGGCCATGCAATGGTTTTCGGATTTTTGGTCGTGGGTAGGATTTGAAATCGCGAAGTTGCGCTGGGGACAAAGCAACCTGCGCGAATATATCCTTTGGGGCCTGATCCCCGTGCTGTTTTTGCTGTTGTATCAAATCATTTTCAAACGCGGTCGTCGCCGCCTCCATCTACAGCCAAAAACTGTGAAATCCTCCGCTGCTATTTTCTGGCCCGGACTTGATTCGGAATTTTATCTGCTTGAAGGCAAACTTGCTGAACGCGGCATGGTGCGCGAGCCTGGCGAGACGCTTTCAATTTGGTTGTTGCGGGCAACTGCCGATCCAACGCTTTCCGCCATGAGAGATTCGCTTCAAGAGTTATTACGGATTCATTACCGTTACCGGTTTGATTCAAAAGGATTGAGCACAATTGATCGCGAAACATTGAGACGTGAGACCAAGGTTTGCCTCGTGAAACTGGCAGAAATGAAGAGATTTAAGTAATCGCCGCCACTCTGGTGATCCAATATGGTGGAGGCGGCGGGAATTGAAATCGTCAGTGGAGAAAAATAATTTTTCGCAATCGTGCGTGGTGCGTCACAAATGCTCCGTCAATAAAGATGTTCGTGCGTGTTTGAATTTTTTGTTGTCCGACTGCCATCGCGCATCACAACGCACAAAATGACCGATGGTTTGTCCCGTCTTGTCCCGTCCTCGGCAGGGGGCGGGGGGGGGTAGCTCGCAGCAGTCTGGACGAGTTGACGTGACTGGTTGGTGCGCGAAAAAATTTTATACAAAAGGGCACATTGAAAACGGCATTATGCAGCTTTGAGAATTCTAATCGGGAGCGAAACGGTGCGTTCAAGCAACGGACAAATCCACTTCTCTGAACCAATTTGCCCCGACTCTGTTAAAAGCTCGGCAATTGACCATACATGGTCGGTTAATCTCGCCGCCATTGCCGGGGTTTCACCTCGGAGCGATTTATGAACGCGGCAAAAGTTATAGTGTGCGATAGAAAGCGCTACGGAATTCTTGAGATGTTCAAGTTTTTTGGAAAACCCCAGTGTCAAGCGGGTCAGCCGCCGGTTGAAAAGCCGCAGGTTCAAATGCGTCCGGTCAATATAGGAGGTGCTGATTTTGTCGAATCGAACCGGCCCGAACACCTGCCGTTTATAGATGGTCTTCACCCGGCTCGGCTCGTAACGTCCTTCGGCTGTATTTGAATCCTTTGCACTTGGATGGATAAACTTTTTACTCACCTGGCCATAGGCTGCCTCGCCATAGAACGCCCACTTGACCTCATCCTCAAAAAGTTCGTAGCCGTCCGTAGATAATTGGAATGGTCGCGCGACACGCAGTTTCAAGTCCTGCATATATTTTTCAATCGTGCCAGAAGTCCGTTTGCCGATCGTCCAGTTAATGATGAATTTGCTGTCCGCGTCCACGCCGAGGAAAATGGATTGTCTTCCGCGTTCCGGGTCTCCGGTCACGTTGTTTTTTTCTTTGCAACCAACAAAACAGAACATTTCGTCAACCTGGACAAACGGGAAATTGACCTCACGCACCATCTTGTCGAGCAAGAAGGCGGATTTACTGCCCGCCACTTCCAACACCGCCTGAATGGTGTTCGGGTGCGTTTTCGTGATCCGTGCCGTGGCGCGGACACCCACGCCTTCAACCAGGAGATTTACAATTCGCGTCGCCTTTTTGAGCGGCGTTTTGAGCCTGCCTAATGGCCGATACGGAATGTCGGAAAAAGTTTTAGCGCAGAAATTACAGCGGTAGCGTTGGCAGCGACAATTAAAGTATCCAAAATTTATGCACGTCGTTTTGCAATGAGGACAAATCATATCCATCAACCTCCTTCGGATTACTATACACGAACCATCCTATTTTCAAAGTTGGCAAGGGTGATTTGTCTCGACCGATTCATGCGCGCGGAAAATTTTAGCAAAAAGACTACTCAAGCAGCCGATTTGATTTACCACGGAGTTCGCCGCGCCCTACACAGTGCCGGTCGGCACTCCGTCGCGCTGGAGATTAAACAGGCCGGTGTGACCTTGCAACTGGGTCTGGTCAATGGGCACGTTGTTTTGCTGTTGAATCATGACCAGGCCGGGGACGCGGGCAGCGAGCAACAACGAAAGATTAAGCGGCTTGGGCACGGGCAGTTGTGCGGAGAGCAGGATTTCGCCAAATTTGCGGCGGCTGGAAGCAAAAAGTTCCGGCGCACTGGCTTCGACCATCCAAAACGTTTCTGGCAGATGGTTTTGAAATTTTTGAACGAGGGCCGGTTCCAAGCCGACATAATCGCGTGAGCGCAATGATTGGAGGTGGGCAATATAATCGGCTTTACGAATCAAAGCCGTGCGCAGGACGAGCAAACCGCACCGTTGAAAAACTGCAAATCGGTCATACCAATCCTGTCCGAGCCGGGGGAAACGCTTGACAATGGCACCAAAGAAATCAAAGCCGATGGCTTCGGCCTCCACTGCATTGAACGGCGTTACCTGTGTTTTAAGCCCGTAAATGATGCGAAAATTGTCTTTTTTGAGGAAGTGACGCGGCATGCAATAGTAAGGGCCAAAATTATCGTCGTGAACGACATAGCTACTCAACCAACTTTCGCTTGGAAAATAACTCAGCTTGCCACCGAAGTAGGATCGTTGCGCATCCGGCACCCAAGTATCATCGTTAAACGTGTGGCCGATTACGGGAATGACGTGGCGGGGTGAACCATCTGGCCCCGGCGTTGGTTCGTCCAATTCAAATCCAACGAGCGCCGGGCAGCCCGATTCAATAAAGCCGTAAAGATCGCGTTGAAATTCGGTTGGCAAATCAAGTTGCTGACGCGGCTCGTGGACGATTTTTTCGAAATTGACGCCAAGATTGTTCAATATATTTTCGATGTCCTGCGGGAGAATCCCGCGACTTTCACCTATTTTTCGGTTTTGATGGTCAATGCCCGCCAGCGCATTCAACCGCGCATAAGACACGTCCGCAGCGGGCAGCATACACGCCAGCGCTGAACGCAAACTGACATGGGCGCAAACAAAAGTGAGGTCGTTTTGTTGCGCGTAGAGCACGCCGGTTATAGCAAATGTTCCGAGCGTGGTTTTAACCTGATAAATTTTAGAACAGTGGATAAACCCATATTTCCCAAATA
>PKZR01000265.1 GCA_003133815.1 Limisphaerales bacterium
TTGTTTATACCAGCACCGTCGGCTGCATCGGTTTGCCGAAAGAAGTGGACGGAAAAATAGTCCCGGCCAACGAAGGGGAAAAAGTTTCGGACGAGGACATGGCAAATGATTACAAACGCTCGAAGTTCCGGGCGGAAGGTGTGGCGATTGATTTGTTCCGCAAAAAAGGGCTGCCTATCGTCATCGTTAATCCGTCCGCCCCCATCGGCCCGCGCGATACGAAGCCGACGCCGACTGGGCAGATCATCGTGGATTTTTTGAACAAAAAACTTCCCGCCTATCTGGAAACCGGATTGAACTGGGTTCACGTCCGCGACGTTGCCGCCGGACACATCCTCGCGGCGCAAAAGGGAGCCATCGGAGAGCGCTACATTTTGGGAAATGCCCAGGGCAACTGGACGATGGAAGAAACTCTCGCCACCCTCGAAGAAATCACCGGCATCGCCGCGCCGAAGACAAAAATTCCGCACTGGGTCGCCCTTGCCGCCGCGCACGTCAACGAAGGCACTTCCTTCTTCACAAAAAATCCGCCCAAGGCGCCTCTCGCCGGAGTGCGCATGGCGAAGGAAAAAATGTGGTTCAATCCCGCCAAGGCCATCCGCGAACTTGGCCTGCCGCAGACGCCGCCCAAGCAGGCCTTTGCCGACGCCGTCGCATGGTTTCGCAAGAATGGCTACGCCGAAAAATAATTTCAGCGTTTTCAAAAAACTTTCCTTGCACTCGCGCTCCCCTTGTGAAACATTTCACAAACTATGGCACACCTAAAACTTCACATTCCCGGTCCGGTTGAGGTCAGCGAAAAAACCTTCAAGGCGTTTTGCTCGCCGATGATTGGCCATCGCGGCCAGGGTTTCAAAGACCTCTACGCGAAAATCCAGCCGCAACTCCAGCAACTGCTTTACACCAAGCAATTGGTTTATCTTTCCACATCCAGTGCGTGGGGCGTGATGGAAGGTGCCATACGCAATGTTGTGCAGAAAAAAGTCCTGAACTGCATGTGCGGCGCGTTTTCGGACAAGTGGTTCGACGTTTCAAAAAAATGCGGCAAGCAGGCTGAGGCGTTGCAGGTGGATTGGGGTTCGCCGATCCGCGCCGAGCAGGTTGACGCGAAGCTCGCCACCGGCCAGTTCGACGCGCTGACGTTGATTCACAATGAAACTTCAACTGGCGTCATGTCACCGCTCGTGGAAATCGCGGCGCTCAAGAAAAAATATCCCGACGTGACGTTCATCGTGGACGCCGTCAGCTCGATGAGTGCGGTGCCCATCAAGTTTGACGAACTTGGTATTGACGTTCTGCTCGCCGGAACGCAGAAGGCGTTCGCGCTGCCGCCCGGCACGGCGGTTTTCGTCTGCTCGCCGGCGGCGCTGGCAAAAGCGGCGCTTGCCAAGGATCGCGGCTATTATTTCGACTTTGTCGAGTTCCAGAAAAATGCCGAACAGAGCATGACGCCCAGCACGCCGAGCATCGGCCATATTTTCGCGCTATCGTCCAAGCTTGACGACTTTTTCGCCGAAGGTCTGGAAAACCGCTATGCGCGCCACAAGAAAACCAACCAGCTCACCCGCGACTGGGCGGCGAAACATGGCTTCAATTTGTTCCCGGAAAAAGGTTTTGAATCCATCACGCTTACCTGCATCAGCAACGGCGCACGCCCAGGCGGTCGCACGGTGGACGTGGCGAAATTGCAAAAGCTTACTAAAGACCAGGGCTTTCTGATTGACGGCGGTTACGGCAAAATCAAAGGCACCACGTTCCGCATTTCCAACATGGGCGACGAAACCGAGGCGACGATGAACCAGCTTTTCGCCGCGCTCGACAAGTCCATGGCGCAACTCTGAGTTGCGCAATTTCGGGAATTCGCTGAATGTTTCTGCATGTCAGCGCAAACTGAAACGACTTCGCCGCCACGTCACGGCTGGTTGAGGGTCATGGCCATTGGCCGCAATCCGCGCAACACGGTCGTCCGCATTTTGATTTTGGTGGCGGGATGCTTCGTCGTTTTCAAGTTCATCATGCTGCCGTTGCGCGTCACGGGCATCAGCATGGAGCCGACTTACAAGGATCGTTCCATCAATTTTCTCAACCGCCTTGCATACCTGACGCACGAACCGCGACGCGGCGATGTGGTCAGCATCCGTTACGCCGGACCGCACGTCGTCTTGATGAAACGCATCGTCGGCCTGCCTGGTGAAACAATCGAATTCATCCACGGAATCGTTTTCATCAACGGCTCGCCGCTCGCCGAACCTTACAAAAAGAATCCATCGGACTGGACTTTGCCGCCTGAAGTGATCGGGCCGGATGAATACTTTGTAGTCGGCGACAATCGCGACATGCCTGCGCACGACCATGTTTTCGGCCGGGTGGAACGCGCGCGCATTCTCGGAAAAGTTTTGTTATGAAAATATTTTGGCGACTGGTCCTTTGCGCGGCGGTGATTTCGCTCAGTGTCTGGTTGTGGACAGTCTTTTTTCCCGCGCCTGAGAAAGTCATTCGACACCGTCTTGCCAAACTTGCAGAGGATGTTTCCTTTGACAGCGATCAGGGGAGTTTATCGCGCCTTGCCGGCGGCGAAAGTGTCGCAGGATTTTTTTCAACGAATGTTGAGATCACCATCAATGTGCCCGGACAAGAACAGGCCACATTCGCCAGCCGCGCGGAAATCACCCAGGCCGCTCTCGGTGCCCGCGAAAAAATCAAATCTCTATCGGTGAAATTTCCCGACGCCGATGTCACGCTGGCGCCGGACAAATTATCGGCGGTTGCGGACGTCACCGTGGATGCGGCGGTTTCCGGGGAGCGCGATGCCATCGTGCAGGAACTGAAAATCTCGTTTCAAAAAACGGAGGACGGCTGGCTCATCACCCGGCTCGAAACCGTGCGCCCCCTCCGGTAAATATGAATGGGAGTTGTGTCGGGCCATGACGGCGAATCATTTTCCGTCTTGGCCGCAGCCCGTAAATGGTTTCAAATTCGCCGTGACTTCAAACGNNGTCGGCCCGGTCGCAGAGGCGGAGGCGCTTTATGTCAACCAGCTTCGGCTCCGCGAACGCCTCAAAAATCATTCCGGCGAATTTGTAATCTGGGATGTCGGCCTCGGCGCGGCCGCCAACGCGCTCACCGTCCTGCGCGCCACGCGGGACATCGCATGCAACATCCGCTTTGCCAGCTTTGACCATACGCTCGAACCGCTGGAATTCGCGATGCAGCACGCCGCCGAACTTGGCTACTTCGGCGGCTACGAAATTCATCTGCAAAAACTTCTCCACGGTCATCAAGTGGAGTTTCAAGACGGCAAACAATCGGTGAACTGGGAGTTTCATCTCGGCGACTTCCCGACTTTTCTTTCTAACTCGAAACTGAAAACTAAAGATTCAAAAATCGTTCCTGCCCCGCACGTGATTCTGTTCGACGCCTATTCGCCGGCCAGAAACCCCGCCATGTGGACGCTGCCGCTGTTCACGAACCTGTTTCAACTTCTCGACCTGCGGCGTCCGTGCGCGCTTCCGACATATTCGCGCAGCACGATTCTGCGCGTGACGCTGCTTCTCGCCGGATTTTATGTCGGCGTCGGCCATGCCATCGGCGAGAAGGAGGAAACCACGATTGCCGCGAACGATTTGAGTTTGATCGCCGAGCCGCTTGGCCGCAGTTGGCTTGATCGCGCCCGTCGCTCGCACAGCGCCGAGCCGATGATCGAACCGGTTTATCGTACCGAGCCGCTTAGCGCGGAAAGCTGGAAACGATTGCAGGCGCATCCGCAATTTCAACTTTGAAAACCCGTTTAATTTTTTTACAATCGAAACCATGAACGTTTTTGTCACCGGCGGCGCGGGCTACATCGGCTCGGTTTGCACGGAGGAATTGCTGAACGCCGGCCATCAGGTCACGGTTTATGACAATATTACCGAGGGCCATCGCTTGGCGGTGGACCCGCGCGCGAAATTCATCTTCGGCAGGCCGGAAGTCGAAGGCGACATCCTCGGCGCCGTCAAATCCGCCAAGCCCGACGCCATCATGCACTTCGCCGCCAGCGCGCTCGTCGGCGAATCCATGACGAATCCGAAAAAATATTTTCACAACAACCTCGTCAACGCCCTCAAGCTTGCCGACGCCGCCGTGGAATGCGGCGTGAAGAAATTCGTCTTCAGCTCCACCTGCGCCACCTACGGGCCGCCGGACAAAATTCCGATGACCGAGGATTTGCCGCAGCGCCCGATCAATCCTTACGGCGAGGCCAAGCTGATGTTCGAGAAAGTCCTCATCTGGTATTCGCAGATTTACAAGCTGGAGTTCATCGCATTCCGCTATTTCAACGCCGCAGGCGCGAGCGAGAAATTCGGCGAACATCACCGCATCGAGACGCATTTGATTCCGAACGTCCTGTTCGTCGCGCAGGGCCGGAAGCCGCAGGTGGAGATTTTCGGCNNCGGATTATCCCACGCCCGACGGCACCTGCATCCGCGATTACATCCACATCAAGGATCTGGCGCAGGCTCACATGCTCGGATTGCAGCCGGGCAAGACCGGATTTTACAACCTTGGCAACGGCGACGGCTATTCCGTGAAACAGGTCATCGAGATGTGCGAAAAAGTCACCGGCACAAAAATCCCGGCGGTTGAAAAGCCGCGCCGCCCCGGCGATCCGCCCCGGCTCGTGGCCGCCGCCGACAAGGCGATCCGCGAACTCGGCTGGAAACCGAAGTTCCCAAAACTGGAGGACATCGTCGCCACCGCCTGGGCATGGCACAAAAAAAATCCGGCCGGATATCCAGATTAGGCTTGAGACCGGCGCGCCGTTGACGCTCAATTAAACAAGCATGAAGAAAATCCTGTTCGTTGATGACAATCCGATCGTGATTCAGGCCTACAAGATGGCGCTGATGCGCGCGGGCTACCAGGTTGAGATTGCGCCGGACGGCCTGGCCGCCATGAAGGTCCTGCTCACCCTCAAGCCCGACGCCGTGCTCCTGGACCTTATGATGCCCGTCGTTGACGGCAAGTATGTTTTGAAATACATCCGCTCGGAGCCGGAGCTAAAATCCACCCGCGTGATCATCCTGTCCGACGCCACCATTGCCGACCCGGGCATGGAGGTGAAATCGTTGAACCCGGACCGCCTTCTGTTGAAATCTCAATGCTCGCCCAAGGTGCTGACCGACATGCTGGCCGAACTGCTGGCAGACCCGGCCCCGCCTGCTTGATTTCAGGCCGCGCCGGTTGCGTGTCCCCAAACCCGGCTTAACAGGCGCAAGAAATCCAGTCAGTTTCAGTTTCACAGCTTCATTTTGCAGACGCAGGATCTGTAAAATGATTCCGAATCTTTCAGCCGTCGTTTTTCCCCCTCAAAAACTCAGCAATAAATGTAAAAGGATTCACAACGGATGGAAAGCGGCGAGCTTGCGGACATGCGAGGCTAAAAACACTTCCAAATGAAACCGCTTGAACAAGTCGTTCATTCATTCGACCAACCAAGCTTAC